>JAISCC010000114.1 GCA_031265845.1 Treponema sp. | reverse complement strand
CTTTTTAAATTTATCGATCGTCGCATAGACGGGATGTTTGAATCTGGTGGCAACGAAAAATAACGTCAATGCCCCCCCCCCCCCCGCATTTTTTCTAGGTCCGCCAAAATGAAGCTGGTTGGCGTTAATAAACATTCCATCGCCCTGGGCTAGGGAGAAAAGTTTGCTGTTTACATGATAGGTCATTTCTCCTTCAAGCACGATGATAAATTCAAGTTCCGGATGCCAATGCCAATCCGCGGCATATCCAAGAAAGCTGGAAAGCCTTCCGATTATAGAACGTATTGGCAAATTGAATGAGGTGTATGGAATATCTTCCGATTTATCCTCTCTCAAGCGCAATGTAACCATGTCCGCTCCCAAAAATACGATTGTTATAGAAATATATAAAATGCTGATAGATATTATCAACTGTTAAGAATATCCTGATATTGTATAAATGGCAAGAAGAAAAGAACATGATTAGAAAAAAATTCGTTTGTTATGGGAGACGCCGCATTTTTCATGCTGGAATTTACCGGACAATATCGCTCCGGTTATGCGGCTCAACGCGTGGTTATGGCGCTGATTGCGGCGTCGGCGAGACTGTGATATGCATTATTTTAAATAAACGCATCACTAAGGGGTGGCGCTTGGAGCGGTTAAAGGATACTATATTCACTATAAAAACACTGTCATGACAGTGGTATGGAGGAAAAATATGGATCGTGATATTAAACGGTTGGTCAATCAGTTGACGATTGAAGAAAAGGCGAGCTTGTGCGGCGGCGAGGACTTTTGGCATTTGCGGAGCATAGAGAGATTGAGAATTCCTCGCGTCATGGTGAGCGATGGGCCGCACGGACTTCGCAAGCAAAAAGATAATCCCGATCATTTGGGGCACAACGACAGCATCAAAGCCGTCTGCTTTCCGGCGGCTTGTGCGACAGGCTCTTCTTTTGACAAAGAGCTTCTTTACAAAATGGGCGCGGCTCTTGGCGAAGAATGCCAGGCGGAAGGCGTATCGGCGCTTCTTGGTCCCGCTATAAATATAAAACGCAGCCCGCTTTGCGGCCGCAATTTTGAGTATATTTCTGAAGACCCCCACCTTGCGGGCAAGATGGCGGCGTCTTTTATCCAAGGGGTGCAGAGCAGAAATGTCGGAACAAGTTTAAAGCATTTCGCCGCCAATAATCAGGAGTTTTTCCGCACTACCGTTGATGTCATCGCCGACGAGCGAACGTTGCGTGAAATGTATCTGGCCGCTTTTGAAACAGCCGTCAAGGAATCCGCTCCGTGGACAGTGATGTGTTCATACAATAAAATAAACGGAATCCATTCATCGGAAAATCAGTGGCTGCTTGCCGAGGTTCTGCGCGGCGAATGGGGGTTTAAAGGCGTCGCCGTAAGCGACTGGTATGGGACAAGCGACCGTATAGCGGGCGTTAAAGCCGGGCTTGATCTTGAGATGCCCTATTCAGGCGGCCATAATGACAAAGCGCTTGCCGAAGCGGTGAAAAACGGCGGTCTTCCCGAGGCTATTCTGGACGCGGCGGTTGAGCGTATTTTGACATTGATATTTACATACGCCGACAACCGGGTAAAGGCGGAATTCGATTATGACGCGCATCATGCGATTAGCGCGGACATCGAAAAAGAAAGCGCCGTGCTCCTGAAAAACGAGGGAGGTCCTGACAGCGGGCTGTTGCCGCTCAAAAAAGACAAAAAGATCGCGTTTATCGGCGCATTTGCCGACAAACCTCGTTTCCAGGGCGGCGGAAGCTCCCATATCAATGCGTACAAGGCGACGAGCGCACTTCAGGCGGCAAAAGCGCGAGGCATTGCGGTGGATTACGTTGAAGGCTTTCCGGCGGACAGGGATGTTAAAGACCCTGTTGCGCTCAAAGCGGCGGTCGACGCGGCGAAGCGAGCTGATGTCGCGGTTGTTTTTGCGGGACTTCCCGATGTTATTGAAAGCGAGGGCTATGACAGGGAGCATATGAGGCTGCCTGAATGTCAGAACGCTGTTATTAACGCAATCGCCGAAGTCCAGCCAAATATTGTTGTTGTTCTTCATAATGGATCGCCGGTAGAAATGCCGTGGATAGACAAAGTGAAGTCTCTGTTGGAGATGTACCTTGGCGGTCAGGCCGTAGGGGAAGCGGCGATAAGCCTGCTTTTCGGCGAGGCGAATCCTTCCGGCAAGCTTGCCGAGACGTTCCCATTGCGTATTGAAGACAACCCTTCTTACGAAAATTTTCCTGGCGACGGCAAAACGGTTCATTATAATGAGGGCGTCTTCATCGGATATCGTTATTATGATTACCGGAAAAAAGATGTCCTTTTTCCTTTTGGGCATGGGCTTTCCTACACTACATTTCAATACAGCAATCTGAAGATGGAGCAATCTTCCATACATTTTGTTAATGGGTCCGAGACAATTACGGTGAGCGCCGATGTCACTAACACCGGAAAGGTCGTCGGCAAGGAAGCCGTTCAACTGTACATTGAAGATAAAACCGGCGCCGCGATTCGTCCGCTTCGTGAGCTTAAAGGCTTCGATAAGGTGAGCCTTGCGCCGGGCGAAACAAAGCGGGTGGTTTTTACATTGGACAAGCGTTCATTCGCTTGGTACCATACTGAGCTTGGCGACTGGTACTGCGCTTCAGGCGAGTATGCCGTCGTTATAGGGGCTTCTTCACGGGATCTGCGCCTAAGCGCCATGGTACAGGTTGTTTCCAATGAATATCTTCCGTTTCATGTTGACTGGAACACCACAGTAGACGCCCTGCTCAAAGATCCGCGCACCAGACAAGCCGCAGAGGAAATTTCCGCGCGCTATTTTGATAAATCGAAACAGGAGCCGGGTCTGGAGTCGCTTGGAAGCGGCGACAAGTGGAGTGAACGGGCTTACTTCGAAGCGCCTTTGCGTCATTTATATATGACCAAGGACATACCCTATGAAGAAGTTGAGAAAATGATAGAGGCGTTTAACAAACTGCTCTGTTAAGCGCAATTTTCTCATCCCCAAACGCATTATTTCAGGCGCCGTCCGTGGCGCCTGAAATTGATTCCCTTCGCTCTGCGCGACATCCTTCGTATACGCAATAACGTGGACATGCTGTAAATTTTCCAGAAAACGCGCAAAATCCGGCAAAACGCCCTTTTTCACGGCGCCGCTTTTTGTATATAGACGCAATATCCCGTGAAATTTTTTGGAAATATTTTATAAAAGGCGTTAACAAAAAATTAAATCAGCGTTTTAATGAACTGTTTGTTCGCAAAGTCTGGTTTAAATACCCTGTAGAACCGAATGGTCGCACACCTTTGGTTCGCGTTTGCTTCGTGGAGGCTCATTTGATGAAAGTACTGGGCATAAGAAACTCGTTTAAAAATGCATTTCTTATTTGGCGACGCCGGTGTACATGTTGTACATGATCCGCCATCGCATGGGCATCCAATATTTCTATGCCGTTATACCGGCAAGCCGGTGGTTTTATCAATAAATTAAGCGTTTACAGCTTATACGACTTTCTCCAAAGGCAAGAAGCTGTTCAGAAAAATAACGATGAAAGCGTCGGTTATTTAACGAATTATAAGTTTTTTGTTGCAATAGAAACCCCTTATATGTTCTGGTGTGTTTTAATAGGATTAAAACCGAACGCTCCCGCGCGACATTTGATATAAATTTCAATTTTTCAGCCTATATGGAAACGGAAAGTGAATATAACGTGAATGAAAAATTATATCAAAGCCGGACTTGTTTGAGAAATGACATTAACACCCTGCAATGGAATGATCGATCATTATACACAAAGATTTATAGACGAATTAGGCGGCGCGATAAAATCACCTGAAATATTTGCCGTATTACACCGGCGCATTCCATAAAAATAAAAAGAATATGATCCTGTTCCAAAACTCGGTTAGTTTTTGAACAGGCTTAAGGGAAGCTCTGGAAACTCCGGTTGAGTTTTCAGAGGTTTTCTTAAGTTATGACAAAAATAAGATTTGATTCTAGAGATGTTGAGGGATATGGAGCGTTGCGATCTCCTGTTTCCTCATGAGGAGGAAGGAGCAAACGACTGCCGCGCTGGAATAATTCTATTTAACAAAACGCTTGTTTATTTCAGCAAATGCATCCGCGATGAGAACTTCAAGGTTTTGATCCGACGCAGATATAAAGCGGGAGCGCTGTCTTGACAGTGGATACGGTCATCCCTCACTATTTACTAGAGGAGTTATATTGTGAATGTTGGCGGCAGTCTGAAAAAGGTAATACTGATACCGGATTCTTTTAAGGGAACCATGAGTTCTTTTGAAGTGTGCGCAATCATGGAACAGGCGATCCGCCGTTACCACCCGGGTGCGGAAATTCACTCCATTTCCGTGGCTGATGGCGGGGAGGGAAGCGTCGATTCCTTCCTTGCCGCTATGGGAGGGGAAAAAATCGTCATTCCTGCGAAGGGTCCCTACATGGAAGACATGGAAGGCTTTTACGGGCTTATCAATGGCGGCAAAACAGCGGTGATAGAAATGTCCGCCTGCGCGGGGCTGCCCATGGCGGGCGACCGGCGTCGCCCGGATCTTGCCACGACCTACGGAGTAGGGCTGCTCATGGCCGACGCGGCGCGGAGGGGGTGCGAAAAAATTATTATCGGCTTGGGCGGAAGCGCCACCAACGATTTTGGCGCCGGAGCGGCCGCCGCCACAGGGATACAGTTTTTTGATTTTGAAGGAACGCCTTTCGTACCGGTGGGGGGAACCTTGTCACAGGTCGCCCGCATCGACCTTTCGGGACTCCTGCCCGAAATAAAGCGGTTGGAAATTATCACTATATGTGATATTGACAACCCGCTGTATGGGAAAACAGGTGCGGCATACATATTTGCCCCTCAAAAAGGCGCGGATCCGCGTATGGTGGAAATGCTGGACGCCCAACTCCGTTCAATAGCGGAAACTGCGCGTCGGGATTTGGGTGTAGATGTACAGGCGCTTCCCGGCGCCGGAGCCGCCGGCGGCATGGGCGGCGGTATGGCGGCTTTTTTTGGTTCCGCACTCCAAATGGGAATAGATATTGTACTGGACGCGGTACAATTCGACGATCTCATTAAAGACGCTGATCTCATTTTTACCGGCGAGGGCAAGCTTGACTTTCAGACTCTCCGGGGCAAGGTGGTTGCCGGCGTAGCCCGCCGGGCGAAACGCCAGCGGATTCCGGTGATCGCCATAGCCGGCATAACCGGCGATCAAATTGAAGGGATTTATGCCGAAGGAATAAGCGCCGTGTTTGCGACGAATCGGACCGCGCGGACTTTCGCGGAAGGCGCCTTGTCCGAATGGAAACATGACCTCGCCTTTACTATGGATAATGTGATGAGATTGATGTTGATGTGATTGGCGGCAATGCGGCTATTGCCATTGAATTCCATGCGGAGAATATTGTCCAGTCTAATGTCGCCGGGATTCACATGGGCGCCATCGCTGTTTTGGCGGGACGGCTAAATTTCTCATTCATCTTTGGCAAGTACGTTTCCAAAATGGTTGGGGCGCCTTCAAGTCGCAGAGTCTTAACAAGCCCGGTCAACGCCGCAGATCCTTTCTCCAGCTTGCCGTGCGCCCTGCCAAGCTGAAACATCGGCGTCAGTCGGTTTTCTGGTCAAGACAAAGGCGTTTTTCTTCTCGCAATGCAGTGATTCGGGTGTTCCGCGTCGTTCTATCCACATTAACCCGGCGGGTAACGCGCCCGCCGCAATGCGTTTGCGCTGATTTCAAGGCCGTCCCTCTTGAAAAGCGTCTCCCGCGCCAGTGTTGGATCAAAATCGTACTATTTTTTCCGGTACAGTTCCACCACTTTTCTCACGATTCCTTCATCGGTCTTGTTAGTGGACGGTCTGCCCATATCGCCATTGCAAGCGCTTCGTCCCCGCCGATTAGATAACGTCGGCAAATCGCCTGGCTGCAACTGACGCCAAGCTCCAGTGACATCGCTCCCAGCGTTTTAATCTCCCGCTCAACCATTTCCATGATTTTTCCGCAGAGCTTTTATCGCCCTTTCCTTTGTAGTTGCGCTATGCATTATCATGACTTTTCTCTTGAGATTTATGACGGCTCATTTCTACTGTGAGTAAAAATGATGCGTTTGACAGAAAAAGATATAAATATATAATAAATACATGGATATTTTAACGGAGAAAATGGAGAATATAAAGGAATCCGTGCTAAAATTTGCGTCGGCAAAGTATATCTATATTTTTGGATGGTTTCCTTTAGCGACGGAAATCACGGCGCGTTTCAAAGATAGTCAAAATTACTTTTATAATGATCAAACGTATGTTTTATTAATAGCGTGGCTGCCTGAATATTTACTATTCGGTCGTCCACAAATTATTGACATTTGTAGCATTTCTGGAAAATCTATTGCGGAAGCGCGGGATACCCATTATCATAACCCACCTGATTATTTGGTACTTGAACCAGAAGATACGACAGATAGAACGTCAAATCTCCAACAGACCAACACAAATGGTTACAAATTTCAAGGAGACCATGATTCTTTTTATCAAGCCAAAAAATACATTGATTCAACAAATGATTTCTCATATGTTTATGAACCAACTCTCGAATATCAAACAAAAATAAGAAAATTATTTGAAAAATTTAGATACAGGCTTGATACAAATTATGCAAAAATCGACAGGATTGTTCACCCTGAAATAGAATTATTCAAAACAAAAGTATTAAATTCCATATTACATGGCCTTACAATCGGTAATTGGACTAAACTATTCTCATCAGGAAATGAAAATAATTTATCCAAACATTTTAAAACATATTTATCAATTGAATAAAGATAAATTTTCAAACCTTGATGTTCCAAGAGAATAGTAGGCAGGGTCGATTTCCGCCGCATATGCTTTTCGATTAATCAGAACAGCAGCCAAAGACGCACTAAATAATCCACCAAAGGGTTCCCAAATGATATCATTAATATCGCTTGACGCTTCTATTATTAAACGCATTAAATCTAAAGGTTTTTGGTTTAGATGAGCGCATTTATTTTCGTCAACTGGTGATTTAATACGTTCCTTTCCACGTAAAGCGGAACGTTCCCAAACATTAGTAAAGCCATGGAGACAATGAAATTTGTATCTCATGTTACTCCACTCCTGAGCAGATAATGGTATATGGCCATCTATGCTAAAATAAGGCTTTCCTTCTTCTTTTCCATATTGATTAGCATAACCAACCAATTTTTCAAACATTTCGGTTGGCGGGAAATACCATAAATGGCCTGAATCAAAATATTTTCGTGTGGCAACATCTTTTACACCACATGCATCATTTGCACGCTTAAATGGCAAACCTGTTCTTTTCCATTCATTAATTAACCATTCCTGCAAAGTTTGATTGTTAATTTTAAATTTGTAAGCATATTGGACGCATAATTCACTTACTACCGGGAAACGCCTAATTTTTGTTGTATTTATATTTCCAGCAATATGCCCTAATCCTTTATTCCAAATATTACAATTAATATATTCCCAACCATATTTTTCTAAGATTGGATGGACAGACGCCCACCCAATTTCTGAATTCCAAAACCACAAAGATGTATTGGGTTGCGCAAATTTTGACCACTGAATAATATGCTGTTCATACCACTCCGGTAAATGTAAATGATTAACCGTATCACCTTGAAAACCGAGTATCCCATATCCTCCATCAGAAACAATGACTGTTGGTTTTTCCCACTTTTTATACAATTCCAGTGAATTGCCACAAAACAAATGAACATTAGGTTTAACAAAAGATTTATCCTTTATTAAAACGTTCTTTTCATTGAAATTTCGTTTCCGCCCTACTGTACTTGTTGGGACGTTAATCTTCTTATTTTGCAAACTGACCAAACAATATCCTATATTAGGATATTCTGATTGTCAATATGTTTCACTAAAAAATTTAAAAAATTGGGGTTTATGTCGCATAACCTTCCGGTGTTTCGAACCTTGCGCTTGCGCCATTTCGGGCCGACGATGTTTTGCCAGATGCGAAATGAGAGCTTTGCGGCCGGCTCAAGCAAACCCGTTATGCGCCGTAAACACTCTTTTACAGGGCGCCAGACATGGACGAAAGACGAATTTTTATGACAATTATTTTATCCAATCGAATGTTTTTCCACATTCATCCGGTCTCATTGCCGCCAAATACATTTTGCGGGCGTCTGCGATTGAATATACATTGAAAAACCTGTATTATTATCAATGTAAAGATCGCCAAGAATAATATCATTGACAGGTTGAATATTGTTTCCATCACTGCCGGTGGACGCGCAATTCATAAGCAAAACGCCCGCTAAACAATACATAACGAATAATTTTTATAAAAAGGGTTTAATACACCGCCCCTTGGGGCGGAAAACTGGGGTGTGCGGTGGATTTGTTGTATACGCGAATATTTTCAAGGAGCAATCTTCAATACCCCACGGCTTGCCGCAGGGATTTTTTATTTCAAAATTATGATCGGCAGTGATTTATATTTCTAAAAATTTCTAAGAAAGCGGGGCGTTCATTCACAAAGCCTGGTTTAACACCCCTTGCGATCTTCTTTTACGGGTACTTCTTCTTAAATCCGCGCACCCGCGCTGAAGCCACCGTGTCAAGCGGCGATCTATCCCCCCGCTCCAAGCGCCGGAATCCAAGTCCGGCGACCATCGCGCCGTTATCCCCGCAGAGGCTCAGCGGCGGAAAGACCGCCCGCAATGCGCCGCCGCGCCCCATAGCGCATTGTTCGGCGATGCGGGCGCGCAACAGTGAATTCGCCGCCACGCCACCGCCCGCAACGACTGTCGTAAGCCCCGTATCCTCTACAGCGCGAAAAAGGCTGCGGAGCAGTATCTCAACAGCCGTTTTTTGGAAGGAAGCGGCGATATCTTCCCGTGTAGGATTTGTTTTTATGCGGAATTGTTCAAGTTGATTGATAACCGCAGTTTTTAATCCAGAATATGAAAAATCATACCGGTGTTCTCCTTTGTAAAGGTTTGGCATGGGGAAGCGAAAGGCGGATGCGTCTCCCTGTCGCGCCATGCGGTCTATGGCCGCGCCGCCGGGATACCCGAATCCGTAGTGTTTCGCCACCTTGTCAAAGGCTTCGCCCACCGCGTCGTCAATGGTTGCGCCAAGCACCGTGATGGCGTCAAAATCGTCTACGCGGCAGATAATGCTGTGTCCGCCGGACGCCAAAAGCCCCAGAAATGGATAGCCGGGTCTCTCCTCCGCAAGCCGCGATGCGTATAAATGGGCGAGCATGTGATTCACCGCAATAAATGGAATGTTCAGCGCATAGGCGAAGGCTTTGGCGAAATTAAGCCCCACCAAAAGAGACCCCAACATGCCCGGATGAGCCGTAACCGCTACGCCGTCAAGGTCGCCGGCGGATATTCCCGCCTTGTCAATGGCTTCCCGCGTAACCTCGGAAATCCATTCGGTGTGTTTGCGGCTTGCGATTTCAGGCACAACACCTTCGTATTCCGCGTGAAACGGTATCTGTGTTGCGACCACATTTGAGAGAATGGTTTCGCCGTCCTCAACAACAGCCGCTGCGGTTTCATCGCAGGATGTGTCGATTCCAAGAATTTTCATGCATATTCTCCGGTTTTTTATCTTTTGAGCGCCTCTGGAAACCCCGCTTGAATTCCCAGAGGCGCCTCGGAGAAAATAGCCAACTCATTGCATCATAAAGAATAGCGTTAAAGCGATTTTCTCCACAGGGTAAAAAACCTCTGAAAACTGTCGAACCGCAACTTGCGTTTTCAAAGGTTTTCTTTTATATCGGATTGAAGTGGGCTGACGCGCCATTCCATCCGCATCTCAATTTACTGTTGCGGCAATCTCTTCCCATTCTTTCGTCTTCACCTCAATCTGGCATACAACGTCCGCAAGTTTCGTCTGCGCCGCTCTGGCTTTCTCTCCATTGCTGTACACTTCGGGCTTGCCAAGCTCGCCCTCAAGCCGCCGCTTCTCATGTTCAAGACTCTCAATAACCGCAAGAGCATCCTCCTCAAGCCGCCGCCGCCGCCGTAAAGCCGCCTGCCGCCGCTTGTCCTCCTCCCGTCTCGCCTTCGCGGTTTGTTGCGGCTCACCTTCGCTTTCCGTCTGCTTGCCCATGTTCTGGCGGTTGGTCTCCGGCGCCTCTTCCGCAGTTTTCTCCAAATAATACCCGTAATTCCCATAAAAGAGCCTGACGCCGCCGTTCGACATCTCCAGCGTCTTGGTGGATAGTCCTTCCATAAAACTGCGGTCATGGGAGACAAAGATGACGGTTCCGGCATAAGACCCAAGTACATCCATCAGGATGTCTTTTGACTGAATGTCAAGGTGATTGGTCGGCTCATCAAGAATGAGGAGATTCATGGGTTTTAAAAGCATTTTGAGCAGGGCAAGACGGCTTTTTTCACCACCTGAGAGTACGGAAACGCTTTTGTAAACATCATCCCCCCGAAAAAGGAAACTGCCGAGCATGTCGCGCACTTTGGGAACAAGCGGCGTTGGAGCTTCGGCTTCCATACATTCCAGAACGGAAAGGGGATCGTTAAACCGTTCCGCAGCGTCCTGCGAAAAGTAACCGGCGGCTATGCCAGTCCCGTATTGCATGTCGCCCTCAAAATCCGGGTCTACGCCGGCGAGTATGCGCAGAAGCGTCGTCTTGCCCGCGCCGTTCCGCCCGACGACAACAAGTTTTTCTCCGCTGTCGATGGTGAGATCAAGATTTGAAAAAATACGGCGTTTTCCGTAGCTTTTGCCAAGCTCCGCGACGCTGACCGCCACCTTCCCCGCATGAGGCGGGTCTGGAAAGCGAATGCGCATCTTTTTAAGCGATTCGGGAATTTCAATCCGCTCCATCTTTTCGAGTTTTTTGACGCGCTCCTGAACCATCGCGGCTTTGCTCGCTTTGTACCTGAATCTGCGGATAAGCTCTTCCGCCCTGGCGATTTCTTCCTGTTGTTCAGCGTAGCGTTTCAGAAGGCTTTCAAGCTCAACAGCGTGCGCGGTTTCATAAGCCGTGTAATTTCCCGCATAGCGTTTAAGGCGTCCCTGAAACAGTTCATACACCTCGTTTATCGTAACATCCAAAAAGTAGCGGTCATGGGAGACGATAAGATAGCCGCCGGCAAATGATTGCAACCACGATTCAAGCCAGAAGCGGGCTTCTATATCAAGATAGTTGGTCGGCTCATCAAGGAGCAGAATATCTGGCGATTCAAGCAACACTTTGGCAAGCGCGATACGCATCTGCCAGCCGCCGGAGAATTCCTCCACCGAGCGTTCTAGGTCATCCGACGAGAAGCCAAGCCCTTCAAGCGTCATAGTTATCCGTTGCTTCCGTTCATAGTAACCGGACCGCTCGACCTCCTCCCCCAGCCTGCGGTGTTCCTCAAGCAGGATCGCGATTCTCGCCTCGTCTTTAACGGCGCCGCTCTTTTCCAGTTCCCCGCCTATGTCTTCCATACGGGAGAGCAGATCAAGCGCCGCCTTGTATGCGGCTTCCATTTCCTCGCGGAGCGTTTTTCCGCGATGTACAATGCCCGATTGCGGGAGGTACGACACCCGGCTGCCTTTTTGGACAGCCCTGTCGCCCGAATCCGGCGCCATTTCACCCGCGATCACCTTCATCAATGTTGATTTTCCCGCGCCGTTTGCGCCCGCGAGCGCGGATCGTGCGCCAGAAGCAAGGTTGAGGCTTACATCTGTGAGAATATCCCTGTCCGCGAATGCGAGGGAAATTTTGGAAAACTGCACAAACGCCATACTAATTAGACCAAACGATTGAGCTTTTTTCAAAGCCCGGCAGCGAGAACTTCTTAAACCCACGACGGTTTTTCAAATTTCTCAAAATTTGCCGCCAATAGGACGCTCTGACCCCAGGGCGCGTTTTAAAAAGCCTCGCTTCATTCTTCTATAATGAGAACTTCGCCGGCATCATCAGACGGGGTTTCTCCGCCCTTGAAAAAGTAAACAATGGTCGGCGATGTATCTCTCCGTACGACGGTCACCCCGTTAATGCAGTTTTTCGGCGCATATTCAATGCGCAACCCCTGACTCTCGAAACTGTACAGGAAATCAACGCCCGCGTCTTTTCTCTCATTGAATTGAAGGGTAAACGCCCCCGCGTACCTGTTTTCCAGCGAGGAATCCAGGTAAAGCCGCATGACGACCTTTCCCGCGCCTTGAGTGGAAGCGGGAATAATGTGAGGGATAAGCAGATCGAATCCTGACCATGAAAAGGAGCCGTTCCGGTTCAGCGTCAGGGAGCCGTAATTGGCGCTGCTGAAAAGAGGACCTTGATTATAAATCCGCATAAAATGGCCGCTCCGCCGCGCATTTTCCTGAAGGATAATGTCATCAATATCCGTAGGAAGCGTAACAAAAAGAAATGTCCGGAAAGCGCCGCCATTTTCCGTGTATTGCACCGCCAGCGCGTTGTCCGAACGGAGTTGCATTTGCAAAGAAGCGCCGTCAAAACGCCACGCCCGCGCGCCATTTGGCTGGATGCTGGTGTAGGAGAACGTTGTATCTATGATTCTGTCATTTTCCATGTCTTTTAAAAAAAGGCGGGCTTTTCCGGAATCCTGCCCCGGATAAAACCCCCAACGCTGGCTGAGCATGTCAATGTCTATTGTATTGTTGGCAAGCATCGCGCCGTACGATTCGGGCAGCCAGGTCTTGGCAAGCGTCGCGGTCAGATCCGCATCCTCGCCCTGTTCTTCCACCATCCGCTGTACAATCTCCAGCTTTCCGCCAGAATACTCGAAAAGCCGCAGCCGGTACGAAAAACAGTATCCGATGGTTCCGTCCTGCGTGAGCGTCTGATACCAGTCGCCCGGAAGCGGCTCGCCGGTAGAACTTATGGCGGGCGTTCCCTCTATTTTAGCCAATAGTTTGACGACCTCGCCCAGTCTAAGCCGGTATACACGGCGGGCGTTATTATCGGGTCCCTCTCGCAAGGGAAGTCCGTCCTGCAATGTTTCTCCATACATAACGGCAAGCTGGGTGAATTCCTCCGCCCGTCTCAGAGCCGCCGCTTTTGTGCCGAACAACTCCATCTGCTTGAGCGGAACTTCGAACTTATCCGGCGCATTGGGTCCTCCACCCGCACGGTACTCTTTGGGGACGCCAGCAACCCACGCCTGATTGATATTCGATCTTATGTACACAGGCAACACGGTCCCCGATGGAACAGCCGGATTGTCAGACGACCATAACAGAACACCCCATCCCGCGAGTTTGGTACAGGATGCAAAAAAAGCGCACAACGCGCACAGCGCCGCCAATAACATATAAAAATACGATCTATGCAAACTCATGGAATTATTATACTCAAACAGGAGAGGAAACACAAGCCGTCTGGAATTTTCACTATGGTCTGTACGCAATAGTGGAGCGGATGTTCAGCCGGCTCAAAGGGTTCAGGCGGATAGGAACTCGCTATGACAAACTGAACCTCATCTTTTCTATGTATCTATTTTGCCTTATGTGTAATCGCCGTTTGCCCATTGATTCCTCGGAGTGTGAACAGACCCTAACAAGACGCTTGCGGTTGAGGGCGTTAAATACACAAACCGCGCAAGTGACGGGCGTCGCGTCAGAGAGGCTTTAAAAATAAGAAGTGAGCTAAACGTGACCCGCCAATGGTGTCAGACGCCAAAGCAATTCTCATGACAATCCCGTATTATAAGGATGAGAAGTTTGCGAACGCTCCACGACGGAGCGGACTACCATGTCACGTCGAAAATTGACCATGACGACATGAGCCTTCTTGAGCCGCAGTTCAAGGCGCTCTTCCTCTCTTTTGTCAAAAAGGCGAAACGGAAGTTCCATTTTCGCTTGTGGGATTTATGCGTTATGGGGAATCACATCCATTTCTTGATAAAGCCGGGTGAAGGCGGCACTTTATCGGAGATAATGCAGTGGATAAAGCGCAATTTCGCCAAGTCGTGGAATAAGGCGCAAGGCCGGAAGGGTCATGTGTGGGGGGAGCGGTTCTATTCATGCATAATCAAGGGGATGGTGACTTTTTTGCGGGTGCGGGAGTACATCGCGGAGAATCCGGTGAAGGCGGGGATTGCGGAGCGAGCGGCGGAGCGGGTTCGGGAGCTTGTATCTGCGACATGCTTCGCGTCTCGCCTTTTGAAGTGACATCATGGACGCCGGATGAAGGTTTTCACCGCGACATTGATATTGTTTCGGTGACGCTCTCGCATGAAAGCGATGCGTCAAGCGTGGAATACGCTTTTTCTCTCACCCAGAACGGCGCTTCGGTTCGGAGCGTTTTCACATGGCAAGATAAAACGATGTTCTTTATACCGGTAGTTAAATTTGAAATGGATTCAGATTACAAAATAAATGTTTCAACTGGCGCCCATGACACGCGAGGGCTTTCTTTTGACAGGCAATTCGAAGCGCGGTTTACCACATGCGCTCCGGGGGAACGTCCGGCTCTTGTCTCCATACATCCTGAAGACAGTGGAATACTAACCGGCGAATGGGAGCCGGTTAACATCACGTTCTCTTGCCTTGTTCCGTTGCTTTCATGCGTCAACTCCATATCGCTCGCGCCTTCCAAAAGCGACTCATGGCAGATTGAGAATGAAACTGCCAGCGTTTTCACTCCGCTGGATTCATGGGAAAACGGCGTGTCTTATAACATAACGATAGGAGCGGATTTCAAGAATACGCTGGGCTGTCCCTTGATAAAGAAGAGACAAGCCGATTCAGCGTAGGAAGCGACACCACGCCACCCACGATTACAGCGGACTACGCCGTAACGCCGGCTTTTCCTCCAGATGGTTCAGTCAGTGAATCTCTTCTCATCCCCGACGATGAGGCGGTGGAAATTTCTTGGACGGAAAACGCGGGTTGGGAATCGAGCGCCCGTCTGCGGATTGTCTTCTCTGAACCGGTTGACGTTTCCTCAGCCAAAAGCCGCGTCGCTGTAGAATCGCAAGTTGCCCTTCTTGTGGATGCGGCGGCGGACTATGCGAAAATGGTTGACTTCTCATTTTCCAAAGCGCCGGGGTTTGAAAGCCGTTTCCTTTTCCGCATAACGCCCGGAATCAAAGATACGGCCGGCAATATAAGCGTCGAGACCCATGTATACCGCGTTTACGCAAACGGCGTTCATTCAAAGCCGCCAAAACTCATTGGCGTCCGTCTGCCTTTAGCGCCCATGCCATCAGACACGGATCAACGGCCAGCCGCCTTCCCGCTTTCCGGCGAATCAGTCCTCCAGTTCGCGCCGTTTATATTCTTTGATGAAATAAACACCGCGCCCTATGAAACCGAAATTCCATTCTGGATTGAACGGTACTTTGAGACCGCCAACGGCGCCGCCGGAGACGTTGCAATTGATCTTTTTTCACGTATGGACACATTCAGCGTCAATGCGACCAATTCGGCGATGAGCTTTTCACCGCGTTTGGTGGTTGAATTTTACTGTTCAATCCCCGTATTCAGGCTGGGAATCATATACACGGGTTGAAATACGAGGAAAACTTATCAATACCATTCATTCTGGCGTAACCGCCTTTCAGATCGACACCGGTTTGTCCGACTTATGGGGCGTTGTTTCTGATGCGCCCATGAGCCTGGTTTTGGTGAAATGATGGCGCTTCTTGTGCCGCAGGCGCTTCGCACACTGAAAAATAATTCCGCCAATCGCTCAAAAAGGCTTGACAAAAAATGCGCCGTTTAATACACTACTAAAACCGTATGAATACTTATAGCATAGAGGCTGCGCTCTTCGGCTTGCTTGAGCCTTACATCCATTATTTCTCAAACAATACGCGCAAATTCATCGCCGCGATTGGAGAGCATTTTTTGTTGAGCGGCATCTCCCTGCTTATCGCGTCCGTGTTGGGCATACTGTTAGGCGTCCTTTGCGCATATAACAAAACCGTTAATCGTGTGGCCACCGGCGTTTTTTCTATGGCGAGGATAGTTCCGAGCCTTGCCATCCTCTTTTTATGCCTGCCGCTCATGGGAACCGGCGTGAAGCCTTCGGTTACGGCGCTTGGCTTTCTCGCGTTGCCGCCGATTCTCATCAATACGGCGGTCGCCTTCACCTCAATTCCGGCGGCGACGCTTGAAGCCGCGCGCGCTATGGGGATGAATAGCCTGCAAATCTTTTTAAGGATAAAAGCGCCTCTTGCGTTGCCGCTCTTCATGGCCGGCTTCAAGACGGCTGCCGTAGAAGTGATTGCGAGCGCGACGCTCGCCGCGTACATAGGAGGAGGCGGGCTTGGCGTCATCATCTTTACCGGTTTGGGATTGATGAGGACTGAGTTATTGCTTATCGGAGGCGCAAGCGTTGCGCTGGTTTCATTGCTCGTTGATTTCTTGCTTGCCGTTTTGGAGAAGAGAGTCCACGTGACTCTTTTTGGCGACGCCGTACGGCGCCGCTCATAGGGTCGTTTCCAAAACACCGGATTTTGGAACGGCTCAACATATTGTAAAGGAGTTCTTTATGAAAAAGACCCAAAGACTTGGCTGGATGTTTGTTGTTTTAGCGATCACTACGTTTTTGATAAGTTCTTGTTCGAAAAAATCAAACGCGGCGGTACGAATTGGCTCTAAAAATTTTACCGAAAATATACTTTTAGCCGAGTTGTACTCACTTGCGCTGGAAGACGCCGGAATTAAAGTGGAGCGTAAATTTGATTTGGCAAGCTCTGTTGTTCACACCGCGTTGATAAACAACGAAATTGATCTCTACCCTGAATATACCGGCACTGGTTTGCTCGCCATATTAAAACTTCCCTTGATCACTGACCCGCAGGAAGTCTACACTACCGTAAAGGCGGAATACGAAAAACAATTCAACGTAATCTGGCTCAATTACGCCCGGGCAAATGACGGGCAGGGCATTGTAGTGACAAAGAAAGCTTCTGACACATACGGGATACGAACCATTTCCGATTTGCAGAAAAATGCGGAAAACATTCGTTTTGCGTCTCAGGGCGAGTTTGACGAACGGGAAGACGGCGTCCCGGGTTTAGTGAAAGCGTACGGTCCGTTGAATTGGAAATCAAGCGCGGTTTACTCGGACGCGCTGAAATATCAGGTGTTGTCGTCCGGCGAGGCGGACGCGGCGCCCGCATATACCACAGAAGGGGCGTTGACGGATCCGGCGTTTGTTCTGCTCGAAGACGATAAATACGTGTGGCCGCCTTACAATATAGCGCCGGTTGTCCGCCGCGAGGTTTTAGACGCATATCCCGCCATTGCAAATGTGTTGAACAATGTTGACGCAAAAATAGACACCCCAACTATAACGCGGCTTAACGCGCAAGTGGATATTGACAAGCGTGAATACACCGATGTCGCGAAAGATTTTTATAATTCGATACAATGACATTGGCTGACAAGCGGAAATTTCTTACGCGCTTTGAGGCGCCTGCTGTGGCGGAAGCGGTGATTGACACCATCGTTACGCCTGTCGAGCAACGCCTCATCGCGCAACTTGATCAGAAGTTATTCAGCGCGGAAGAATTGCGGCGCGCTGACGCTGACGCGCCGACGCTTTATAAACGCGGCGTCATAAACTATGCGGAACGTGACGCCGGTCTGTTTACGTTCAGCGATTTTTACACCCGTTTGGATGTTTTTGTCATTGCGGAACATGAGACATACCGGGCGTTCACGAAAGAAACGCAGAAGAGCCTTGACGAATGGTATTTTTCCGTCTATTACGAACGCCTGCATCGCGCTCCGGACGAAAGGCCGTCGGGCGATGCGGTGATCACTCGTGACGAGGCCGTTTCTCGTATCAACGGCGAAACGCGGCAGGCGTATCTCGCCTGTTGCGACTGCCGGATATTGGCGGGCGGATATAACGGCTGCGCCGCTCCATTGCAAACTTGCATTTCATTTAGAAACGGCGTGAATACGATTGCGCATCGGGGCGTTTCCAAACCAATATCCAAAGACGAGGCCGCGCGGATAATCATTGACGCGGACAACGCGGGTCTCACGCATACCGCAAACCAACATACGATCTGTAATTGCTGTCTGGATTGCTGTTATCTTTCACGGGCGCGGAAACGGCGCGACGCGGAACTGAAAGCGCGGCTGGAAACGCAAAACGCGCCTTATCCAAGCTGGCCCAAAGTCTCAAAACAGATAAAAGCGGATTGGGAAAACTGCGCCGCGTGCGGCGTTTGCGAGGAACGCTGCCCCTTTCATCTATTTGTTGTCGCGGAAAAGCGGGTGGACGGCGCGCGTTGCATAGGCTGTTCACTGTGCGTCAACGCCTGTCCCAACGGCGCCTTGTCTTTGAAGCGCATTTCAATAGAGGGGGCATGATTTTGACGGTTGTATCATTTAAGCGTATAACAAAGCGATTTAACAACGCAACGTCCAACGCGATAAACGACGTGACTTTTTCCATTGAGGAAGGGGAGTTTATCACAATAATCGGAACATCGGGTTGCGGAAAAACTACGCTGCTCAAGATGGTGAACCGCCTTGTGGACTATGATTCCGGGGAGATTTACATCAACGGAACGCACATTAAAGATATGGATCCGGTCAAATTGCGTCATAACATAGGCTATGTCATTCAGCAGTCAGGGCTTTTCCCGCACATGACCGTTTTTGAAAATGTCGCTGTTGTCCCCAGGTTATTGAAATGGGATAAGGCGCGGATTGCGAGACGGGTGGAAGAATTGTTGGAACTGGTCAAGTTGGATTATGCGGAATTCTACAAACGCCATCCTGCGGAACTTTCAGGCGGGCAGCAACAGCGGGTTGGTCTAGCCCGCGCTCTTGCCGTTGACCCGGACATCCTGTTGTTAGACGAGCCTTTCGGCGCGATAGACGCGATTAACCGGGTGAATTTACAGAATGAATTGTTGCGTATCCACAAGCTTCAGAAAGACGCGGGGGCGCTCCGCACCTGCCTTTTTGTTACGCATGACATAAACGAGGCGCTGAAGCTTGGAACCCGTACGCTGGTAATGCATCAGGGCGCCATCATGCAGTTTGACAGCCCTGACAATCTTTTGCGGCGGCCGGCGAATGATTTTGTCCGCGCCCTGCTTTCTCAGGAAGGCGTCTATAGCGTTGGAGAGGGGATATGACGTATCTGTTGCAATATCACGACAGACTGTTGACCGCGTTTTGCCAGCACATACTCTTGTTGACGCTTACGATGTTTTTTTCGCTGTCGCTTGCGGCTGTTCTTACGCTGATTCTGCACCGATCCGGTCCGGCAGCCGAGCGGATCGCGCTGCGTATAGCGGGGATCATGTACACGATTCCAAGCCTTGCGCTTTTTGCGCTGCTGATTCCGGTTTTAGGCTTGGGTATGCGTACAGCGGTGTTTGTGCTCGTGTTGTACAACCAATTTCTGTTGTTGCGAAATATCTTCGCCGGTTTCAACGCCGTGCCACAGCCGGTGATCGAAGCCGGAGACGGCATGGGAATGACCTGGATTCAGATCATCATGCTCGTAAAATTGCCGCTGTCGCTCCCCATGATTATAGCGGGAATACGACTCGCCGTTGTTTCGACAATAGGAATAGGTACGATAGCCGCAGTCATAAACGCGGGCGGCGTAGGTTCGATTCTGTTCGACGGGTTGAGGACGAACAACGCGGTGAAAATCGTATGGGGAACCGCGCTGTGCGCTCTGTTAGCATTAGGCGCAAACGCGGCGTTGCTCCGCCTTGAAGCGCTCGCCCGTAAAACAGCAATGGGAGGATGATTATGAGTTACGAAGCGTACAATGACGACTCGTTAGGCTTCACCACGAAACAGTTGCATGCGGGATACAATCCCGCGGAACACAACCGCTCAAAAGCCGCGCCTATTTATCAGACGGCGGCGTTTGAACTGGGAGATTATGACCGGTGCGTGCGGTTGTTCTCTTACGCCGAGGAAGGGCATTCTTACGCGCGTTTTTCCAACCCGACCAATGCGGTTCTTGAAAAAAGAATGTCCGCGCTTGAGGGCGGATCCGCCGCGCTGTCAATGGCGAGCGGCATGGCGGCCATATCCAACACATTTCTCAACCTCACGCAAAGCGGAGATGAAATCATCGCCGTCAAAACGTTGTACGGCGGAAGCACAACGTTGCTTTCGTCCATCTTGCCGCAATACGGCGTCACCGGGAAATTCGTTGAAGACGCGAACGATATAAGGGCGTATGAACGGCTGATCACTGGCAAGACAAAAGCGATTTATGTGGAAAGTTTAGGCAATCCGGGCATGAACATCGTTGACATGGAAGCGATAGCGGAATTGGCGCATCGTCACGGCGTACCGCTCGTGGTTGACAACACTTTTGCGACCCCATACTTGCTTCGCCCGTTTGATCACGGCGCCGATATCGTCTGTTATTCCGCTACAAAATACCTGTCCGGACACGGTACGGTGATCGGCGGACTCGTGGTGGAAAAAGGCGGCTTCGACTACCGCAACGGACGATTCCCGCAAATGGAGCGATTTTATGATGAATATAAAGACTCCATAGGCGGCGAAGAGCTTCGCAAAACCCTTTTTACGAAACGCCTGCGCATCGTATATCTAACGGATTTAGGAGCGCATCTGAATCCCATGCAGGCGTTCTTTTTGTTGCAGGGCATAGAAACACTGTCGCTCCGTATGGAGCGGCATGTGGCAAACGCGCGCGAAATCGCCGTTTTTTTAGATAATCATCCGGCGGTCAAACAGGTCGCCTATCCGGGCTTGCCGTCAAGCCCATATTACGTTCTTGCGCGACGCTACTTCCCTCGCGGCGCGGGAGCCATACTTTCCGTCCGTCTGAAGGGCGGGCGCGAGAAGGCACTCGCCGTGTTGAAGAAAGCGCGTGTGTTCGATTATATGGTGAATGTGGGGGACGCGAAATCGCTTGTTGTACATCCGGCGTCTTCAACCCATTTTGGGCAGTCCGCGTCTCAACAGGAAGCCGCTGGCGTATACGACGACACGGTGCGTCTGTCAATCGGCATTGAAGACGTGGAAGATTTGATCAACGACTTGAAACAAGCCCTTGATTAGCAACCGCATTCAAATGTTTTCAAAAATTTCAAGCTCTCATTCTGTCTAACAGTTCGGCGGTAACGAACCTGATGTTTGGCGTTGACATAGAGTCGCTTTAGCGGCGGCGCCAGACTCCCCGCAGGTCTGAGACAATCCCGCCACACGGTTGGGGCGTGTTTTATATTTCATTAAATTTTATTTTGTATTCATAATTCAAGTTCCTGTCATAATCTAATTCTATTAAATCAGTTGGCTTTATTTGCCCTTCTTTTTTATCAAAATAATTCAAACCAACATGTTTTAGCATTTTATATACAAATTGAGAGCAAAACATTATATTTGGTTTGAATGAAAATTTCAATGCCAGGCCAAATAGATTATATGCGTTGCCTTCAGCGTTTATTTCTTTTATTTTTTCAATAATCATCTTTTTCTTTTCAACTGATATTGGCAAGCTGTATACAATAATAGAAGATTCTTCTTTTTTGTTAAAATATTTTATCATTTCCATATTCAATCCGGGAGGATAAATGTTCTCGCCTCCGTTGTAGCTTATGATCGTTTTCAATTCTCTATCGAATGACAGAGACGCATGATTGTATTGTTTTTTGGTAAACATTGAAATAATTTCGCTTGCGGGGCTTCCGGTATTCGAGATGATGATGTAGACTTTTAAATCATCCAATGTTTTATAAGCCATATTAAAATATTCATCAGTGAGGCTGCCTTTATTTATATAACGAAAAGAATTATGCCTCGGCAAGTCTTTTATTAATACATCAATGTTTTTTTTTGACATGCTTTTCTGCCCTTGTTTTATCGTTTTATTAATGGCGGCGACGTTTTCAACCAATTCATTGAATGTGAATACGCTTAAATCTTGTATAGAGGGAAGATACGATTTGCCGCCTCTGATTTCTGAAATCAACTTGTTGACAATGAATGGCATTGGAACAAGCGCCAGCCCTATAATCCTGC
This sequence comes from Treponema sp., assembly GCA_031265845.1. GTDB lineage: Bacteria > Spirochaetota > Spirochaetia > Treponematales > Breznakiellaceae > JAIRKH01. The sequence continues at coordinate 2,955 of JAISCC010000114.1, read as the reverse complement.
CTGTCAATGAAGCGAAAATATCATTGTTTTCAGCGAAAATAACCATATTATTATAAACTGATTGAAATATCATAATCATCAAATATACTGACGACAATAATATTTTGTGTCTTGCCGCGCTTTTTGACAAAAAATTGTATATAATCAAAGTGAAAAATATAAACACATAGGTCAATTCAAATAACACAACATTGTTTGAGAAAAACAACGCGGCCAAAAGTATTCCGAAAAGAAATTTTACAGCATCCATTTATTGCGCCTTTACCACTATTTATTTATGTTCATAATAATTTGACAAGGCGGTTCGCCCATATATACCTTGCTTTTATGAAATTTTGTCAGGCAAACTCCAGAACAAATCGAAAACATGTCAAATTCCCGTGTGAAATACAAGAATTGTGAAATGAAACTTTTAAATTCCGAGGCGGAATTGGCAAATGCCGGAGCAAAATTCTCAGATTTCTGTATGGAATTTTTTACATTTAAGCCGCGTTTGCAAAAACACGCTCTATAGCGTGGCGGCGCTATAGAAATAAACATGGGGGGGGGGGGGGGTAAAACAACCTGTTTCCACCGCTTTTGCCGGGGAGCTTGGCGATACTCGCTTTTTACTGTCAATCGTTGGCGACCGCTTCATTGACAAGCAGTATAGCATGGTCTGGAAAAAAATGCAAGGGCCTTTTTACCTCAAGAGACTGTGTTTTTCAGAAGGCTCCAAGCGCGGCGGCACGCGACACATCTTGTCAAGAAGCCGCTTTGCGGTATAATGCCATATCAATGATTAATCCACCCCATGAAATCAACCGGCGTTCATGTGTTGCGAACCTGCGGTTGCGAACTCTCGGTTCGACGAGGTTTTTGCGAAGCGTATACAATACACCGGTATACGTCGGGCGTCGTTTCACAACTAGGGTTGCAAAATGTGGGGAAGATTGGCGTGGAAGTGAAGCGCCAACGGAACTGTCATGCGAAGCGCCAGCCTTCACGTTTATTTTTACACTATTCTCCTAACCGGTATTCTTAACACTGTTTTTAATTTCTCGTTTTCCACCTTCCTAAAATCTGACAAATATATTTCATGGTGACGCCTTTCATTATTTATGTCATTCGCCAAATTATTTTCCTCAATATATTTTTCTATCGCCGCTATTGTTTTTTGCTCTTCATCAAATGAACCTCTATGCATGCATTGGACACACAGCCCTTCTTTTATTTTTATGTATTTCGCTTTTTCCGTATTTATGTTCTTTTTGTTCGCCATTTCATTGCAAGCCCATTCAAACACTCTCTTATCAACAAATTCAGGCGCTCTTATTGCGGCAGTCCATATATATTTCGATTTATTTTTTACATCATCTTTATTTTCAACCGTCCATAATCCTTCAAGAGGAGGAACAACATAATCAAAATAACCTTCCGGCCTGTTTCGCTTCTTTTTGCTCATTTTTATTGTATATTGAATGCCGTACAACAATTCAACAGCCTTCCCGTATTCTCCATCTTTGTCATTTGGATCCCCTTTTCCATCAACCGCGACAAAAGCCATTTCAGGAACATTTATTATTGCGGGAACGGCCTTGGGTAAATATAACTCTTTATATTCCTTCTTATAGTCAAAAACATCAACCATACATTTCTCCCTCTATTTTAAAGTGTCATTCCAATATAATTTTTTTTCAACAATTTGTCAAAAATTCTTGGCGGGCGTTTCACATACCATTCCGGTTGCAACGAACCCGGAGTTTGCAAGCAGGGGGGATGTTTTTGCCGGATAAAGGCTTTGCGTAACAAAGACAACTTTCACTCAAAAATATATTTGCTTTTATACACTTCATTTAACAACCTTCATATCAGCCGCAATGCGATTGTAGGCGACGTTGAATGCGTTGCCGCGCCTTTTTGGTTTGCGAGGAGCGCGGATCGGTCAGGATGGGGACAAGCCGGGGGCGTCCCATTGAGCGGGTATTTTTACAGGGCGCCCGTTTGAATCGACAAAAGCCCATGTAACCATAGCGTCGGCTATATCATCTTCGCCCCGCAGAATTTTCTGCGCTATGACGCCGCTTACAGATCCTTTCTTGGTGGGCCATGAACGTATGACCAGATCTTCATCCGTTTTTGCGGAGCGTTTGTAGTCGATTTCAATGCGGGCGACATACACCCCGTATCCCGCCGCTATCGCCGCAGGATAATCAAACCCAATGCTTTTAAGGAATTCATACCGCGCATATTCGAGATAGTTGAGGTAATTCGCATTATTGACATGCCCGTAGCTGTCGCACTCGTACGTGCGCACCCGTAAAGTACATTCGTATACCATGGGCGGCATAATAGCATACATCAAAAGAAGTCTCAAGAGGCGCAGATGGCGGTTTGCCAGTTGCGCCGTTTAAAATGCTACAGGACATTCATAAAACGTTATGGAAGCGTGGTTGAGCTAAAAAAAACGAATGTGGTCGTCTAATCGCGTCATATACCAGAAATTATGCGCCATTTTTGCAGAAAAATTTGTGAAACAGTATAAAAAAGATATATTTGACAAATTTTAAAAATGAATATAACATAAATTTATGAATAAATTATTTTATGGCGATAGCTTGACCATTATGCGGAAGATGGCTTCCGAAAGTGTGGATTTAATATGTCTTGATCCACCTTTTAACAGCAATCGGAGTTATACTAGACTTGTTCGACAACCTCATTAAATATGTAATTCAGATTACTAAACCGCAGATGAGAGACGTTCTCGGTAAATGCCTTTGACAATGATTCCGGTATGGATACGCCATGACTTTGAATGCCTTGATTTTTGCGTTGACACGCTTGATAATCACCTTCTTTCTCTGACTTGCCAAAAATGCTGAAAATGTTTTGGCGTCAGACGCCGCCGTCCTTTGTGGGTCAAGTTTAGCGCTCTGCGGCGGGGCGGTTCATTTCACCCGCGAATTAGCCCGG
>JAISCC010000109.1 GCA_031265845.1 Treponema sp. | reverse complement strand
CCGCCCGCGTCGCGGAGATTTCGGCGGCGCTTCCCCTTGAGCCGTCCCTTCGCGCTGACCGCGTTGTTTTCGAGGCGAGGCTTGAACGGTGCGCTTCCTGCGCCAGCCTCCGCGAAGAGGTTCTCTGCGCATGGTGCGGCTGTTTTGTGCAGTTCCGGGCGCGGTCAAAGGCGGGCTATTGCCCGCACCCTGAGGGGGATAAGTGGCGGGGTGTTTAGCGAGAAGGCTGGTGCGCAGCCCCTTTTGTTAAAGCGCCAGGAGACTATTGCACTCCGCTTGCGCCCCCAACCCGCCTTGAGTGCGGTGTCTGACACCAACGGCAAGACGCTTCTAATTAGTATACCCGTCAGGTGAGAATTGAGCAAGACGCTTTTTAAAACACCCTAAGGGCGCGAAGGGCGCAAAACCGAAAATATTCCACCTTTTAGAAATTTTTCTCCCTATCGGGTTTGATATATGGGTCATATACTTTCACTATGAATTATTATATGAATACGCAGAAAAATTTCCTGGAGAGGCTGCGGGAAGAAAGAGACTTGCAGATTATGGCGTGGCTTGGAATCGCGTGGATGCTCGTCTTCAACTACGCCCCTATGTACGGACTTTTGGTTGGATTCAAAAGGAACTACCGGATCACCGATTCCTTGTTCAGTTTCAAGTTTCTTGTATCCCCTGGGGCGGACAATCTCGGGTTTCAACACTTCATCGCATTCTTTAACGATCCCGAATTTTCTGACATCATGCTCAATACGTTGGGGATCAGCGTACTGAAACTACTTATCGGCTTTCCTCTGCCCATCCTGTTCGCCCTGTTTTTGAATGAGATCAGGCAAGCCCGGTTTAAGCGCGTGGTGCAGACCATTTCCTATCTTCCGCACTTCCTCTCATGGGTTGTGCTGGGTGGAATTCTCACCACATGGCTGTCTGATTCCGGGTTCATCAATGAAATTCTGGTTTCCGCAGGCGTTCTGAAAGAAGGCGTCACCTTCCTCGCGTATCCCCAATACTTCTGGGGCATCGTGGTTATATCCGATGTGTGGAAGGAACTCGGCTGGTCCGCGATCATCTATTTGGCGGCGATAGCCAGCATTGATCAGGACATTTACGAAGCCGCGGAAATCGACGGCGCGGGAAGACTCAGACGCATGTGGTCTATCACCCTGCCGTGCATCAAGGGAACCGTTACGGTGCTTTTCATTCTCGCCATAGGCGGACTGCTCAATTCAAACTTTGATCAGATATTCGTGCTGTGGAACACCCTCAACGCGCCCCGTTCAACAGTGATTGACATTTACACCTACAATGTGGCTATGCGGAGCATGAGGTTTTCCTACGCCACCGCCATCGGCCTTTTCAAATCCGTGATCGCCTTCATTCTGCTTTTCATAGCGAACAAGGTGACAAAGAAAATCAACGACGTATCGTTGTTTTAGGAGTTTGGCATGATATCATCCACTACAACCGGCGCAACGCGACAGCCGAAGCGACAACTTGGCGATTATGTCCGGAACCATACCGGAGAATGGATCATTGTCTTTTTGATGCTTGCCTTGTGCTTTATCACCCTCTATCCAATATGGTATACGCTCATTCTTTCTTTTAACGACTCTCAGGACACCATGATGGGCGGCGTCTACTGGCTGCCCAGAAAATTCACCTTCGAAAGCTACCGCACCGTCTTTATTGACCGCTCGATCCTCAAAGCCTTCAATGTTACGATATGGCGCACCGGCGTCGGCACGGTTGCGAGCGTGTTTTTTACATCCATGGTGGCGTACGCCTTTTCCAAGAAACACCTCATGGGACGGAAGCTTTATCTCATTATGGGAACCATCACCATGTTTTTCGGCGGCGGACTCATCCCGTATTTTATTCTGTTGCGGAGCATCGGACTGTATGATACGTTCCTGGTGTACATCATTCCGGCTCTGTTTAATTTTTACAACCTTATCATTTTTATGTCGTTTTTTAGGGAAATTCCCAACGCGCTCGAAGAATCCGCAAAAATTGAAGGGGCGAGCGATTTCCTTATCTTCATCAAGATCATCCTGCCGGTTTCGGCTCCCGTGCTTGCCACCATCGCGCTTTTTAACGGCGTGTACCACTGGAACGACTACTTTTCCGGGGTTATGTACATTTCCAATCCGGATTTGCAGCCCATACAGACCTTCTTGTACCGGATTATCGCCAGCGTTTCCATGACCAAATCCATAGTTGGCATGCCCGTGAGCGCGACGGCTCAACAGGTAAGCTCTCAATCCGTGAAACTCGCCACTATGGTGACGACAACCGCGCCCATTATCTGCATCTACCCGTTCCTTCAGCGCTATTTCGTGAAGGGAATCATGATCGGCTCGATCAAGGGGTAGGCGGCGCGTACGTTGCGCACGATGTGCGGCACGATGTGTGGCACGATGTGCGGCGCATTGCATTGCGTTGGAAATTCCGGGATATAAGGGATATATCCTGTAATATTTTTTTAATTTTATTTTCTTTGGAGGTATGAAAATGAAAAAATTGGCAATCGCTCTTTTGGCGGTTATGGTTATCGGAGGGTGTTCCCGAAAGGCGGTTGACGCTCCTGCGGCAAGCTCCGAACAAACGGCGCGGACGGTTTCCGCAGACGATCCGGGGTGGAAGGCTAACGCTTCAACGCCGATCAAGTTCCAGTGGTACATCAATTTCAGTTGGTTCTCGCGGCAATGGGGGCAGTCCAAGGTTTCCAAGTACATCACCCAAAAAACCGGCGTTGACGTTGAGTTCATCGTGCCGGCGGGCAACGAGGCTGAGCGGCTCAACGCCATGATCGCGGGCAACACATTGCCTGATCTTATCACGCTTGGCTGGTATGAAGGGCAGGTGGGCTTGATGATCGACGCCGGACTGGTCGAGCCGCTGGATGTACTCGCCGAACAATACGATCCGTACTTTTTCAAGGTGGCTGATAAAGACAAACTCGGCTGGTACACCCGTAGCGACGGCAATGTATATGGGTATCCAAACGCATCGTATACGCCGTCTGATTACGAGAAGTATCAAGGGAAACTTACCGCCAACGAGACCTTCCTTGTCCGCAAGGATATGTGGGAAGCCTTGGGCCAGCCCGATATGACGACTCCGGAGGGATTTCTCGCCGCGCTTCGGGCGGTGAAAGCGCAGTTCCCCACCGTAAATGGGCTGCCGGTTATTCCGCTCTCGTTCCAGGAATTCACAGACTCCGGCAACACCGCGCTCCAAGCCTATCTTCTCCATTTCCTGAACATGAAGCCGGAAAAAAACGGCAAATACGAATCGCTTGACCTTGGCATCAACGATCCTGAATATGTCCGCTGGCTTAAAACATTCCGTCAGGCGGCTCAGGAAGGGCTTATACCTATGGATGTTTTTGTTGACAAGCGTTCTCAGATCGAGGAGAAGGCGGCGCAGGGGCGCTATTTCTGCATGATGTA
>JAISCC010000102.1 GCA_031265845.1 Treponema sp. | reverse complement strand
TGAGCATAGAAAGTTGTCCGCCCAATATCCGCGGCGTCATATATCTCTTTTGCCGAGATACGCAGGATTGACTTTGTTTTCATAAGTTCAATCAGGCTGTTCCGCAAAGCCGCCTGGGTACGGCGGACGCTGCGGTGCAGTTTTTCCTCATTTTTCACCATAACAATCTCCCCAAAATAGCGAACAGCATGTTCTAAAATGGATAAATGCGCATAGTTTATCCTAACTGATGAAATATATAGCGTATTGTCCCAATGAGGACAATTCCCTATAAAATGCGCTTTCTGTTCAGTTTTGAGTATAGTATGTTTTATTACGAAACGTCAAGTTTACGGGAGACTATTTGTTTATGGAAAAATTTTTCAAACACCCCTGGCTGGTGGTTGCCGTTATCGCGGCAATCACCGTGTTCTTTGCTGCGCAACTGCCACGCGCCCAGCTTAACAACGACATGGCAAGTATGCTGCCTGACGATAATCAGGCGCTGGTCATTTCAGACTGGCTCGACGAGACATTCGGCAAAAACGAGGGCATGTTTATCGGTCTTGAACGGCCCTACGGCAGCGTTTTTGACCGCGCCTTTCTCGCCCATATCCGGGAGTTTTCTGACGCGGCGGAAGAAATCGCCATCGTCAAAGAGGTGATTTCGGTTCTGACCATGCCGTATATTACTGCGGACGGCGACAGTATTTATGTTGCCGACCTGGTTGACGAGGATTTTTCGGGAACGCCCGATGAAATCGCCGAACTTAAACGCCGCCTTGCCTCCTGGGAGCTGTATGACGGCCAGACTGTTTCCGCCGACCTGAGCGCCACGCAGATCGTCGTCTCCCTCAACATCAGCACGACGGACATGATGAAACCGGAGGTGCAGGCCGGCGTCCGGCAGGTGCGCGACACGGCGCAGGAGATGTTTTCCGGTTTCGCAAATGTTTACGTTACCGGCGACCCGATTGTGCGGCAGACGATGAATGACTCCATGCTCACCGATTTAAGCCTCCTTATTCCGCTTGTCGTTGCCGTGATCCTTGTGGTGCTATTCTTTTCGTTTCGCCATTTTACCTATGTCGCGCTGCCGCTGCTCACCACCGTTATTTCGGTAATCTGGGCTGTCGGCGCGATGCCGCTCGTTGGAACGCAGCTTACCATCGTTTCCATAATACTGCCCATCATTTTGATTGCGGTGGGGAGCGCCTACGGAATTCACGTTGTTTCACACTACATCACTGAAACAAAACACAGGACGCTTTCAAGCGTCACGCTTTCAGTCGCAGAACACCGCGCCCTTGTGTTTGAGGTTCTGCGGAAAGTGATAAAACCCGTGCTGCTTGCCGCGCTTACCACAATGGCGGGTTTTGTGTCCTTTGTTTTTACGTTCCTGAAACCCCTTAAAGAGTTTGGCGTTTTTTCCAGCGTAGGCGTCGCCGCAGCCGTTGTCATTTCCCTTACGCTCATTCCCGCGTTGTTTCTTATTCGCGGTCCGCGTGTCCTAAAAGAGAAAGAACGCGAGTCCCGTTCCGGCGCCATGCTCGGTGATACTTTGACGGCCATTTCCCGTCAAAAGGCGGTTGTTGTCGCCGTTACGGTGCTTGTCCTCGCCGTATCATTCTACGGACTTAGCAGGCTCGTTGTTGATACCTCCATGGTCGAGTTCTTCCGCCCGGACACGGATATTTACCAAAGCGACGCCTTTATCCGCAAATATTTTGGCGGAACCACCCAGATAACCGTTGCGGTTGAAGCCGACTCAACGGAGATATTGCTTAGTCCCCGTGTGCTCACGGCGGTTGACAATCTTAACGTCTACCTTAGCGAGCGTGTCCCCGGAGTCGGCAAGGTCTCCGGCTTCACCGACATGGTAAAGCGCATGAACCAGATGTTTAACGTAGACGAGCCGCCGGATGGAGTGCGCGCCATAGCGCGAATTACCGGGAATGACGACATTGGCGATGATTTTGGTTTTGGCGAGTTCGGCGAATTCGAGTTTGACGATTCCGATAGCGTTACGCAGGATGTATCCGTTCCTGACTCCCGTTTCACGGCTCCCGATTATGTAACATTCCCCATGCTCGAATCCGCTCTTGGCAAGAACGCGGACATGAGCGCCAACGAGTTGGTGCGCGAACTACAGCGCCAGACAAACTACGAGGGGCGGGCGTATTACGAAATTCCCGCAGACCCGGCGCGGTACGGGAAATCAAGCGAAGAAGAACTGGAACGGTTGATCGCAAACTACCTTGTGCTCGTGGGCGGCGATGATGACAGCGGTTACACGGACGACCCGCTTGAGCCCAAGGCTATCCGCAGCGTGATATTGGTGAACTCCAAATGGTGGGCTGACAGCGAAACAGTCATAGACGCGGTGAACAACTATGTCGCGGCAAACTTTCCTTCTGACGATGTGCGGGTGATTGTCGGCGGCGGCGCGATGCTTATAGGAGAAATTACCGAATCGCTGATAAAGAGTCAGGTTGTTTCCATCGTTGTTTCTGTTCTGATTGTGTTCCTCATTCTAGCGCTGGCGAACAAATCAATTGCGGCGGGACTCCTTGGGGCGGCGCCGATTTCAGTGGCGATTATATGTAACTTTGGGATCATGGGGCTTCTGGGCATTACGCTCAACATGGTAACGGCGATTGTTTCAAGCCTTGCGGTAGGTATCGGCATAGATTACACCATTCACTTTATGGAATTTTTCAAAATAGAGTATCAGCGCGGCGGCAGCGACTTTTTACACCGCACCTTCAACGGGTGCGGGAAAGCGATACTGATCAACGCCGTTTCTGTCGGCGCCGGATTCGGCGTGCTTGCGCTGTCCCGGTTCCGCATGATTACCCATTTGGGCGGCCTCATCGCGTTAAGCATGTTCATCACCGCAATCGTGAGCCTTACGCTCATGCCGGCGCTGTTCACGGTATTCAAGCCGCGATTTATTTATGGAAAACGGGACGCCGGTGTCCAGGGTGCAAACGTCCGGGACGCTTCCGTCCTCAGCGTATCGCGCTGAATATTTTATATCAAAGTTAAGGAGTTTTACTATGAAAAGAATGATCGTTTTTGTAACACTGTTGGCCGCGTTCACGCTTTCGGTCAACGCGCAGGACGCCGCAGCGCAAAGCGCCATTGCCATTATGGAACAGGCGAAAAGCCAGAACGACGCGGCTACCGTGTCCAGCCGCGCGCGCATGGTTATCACCGCGAAAGACGGCGCGACCTCGGATCGGGTCATCGACCAGTATGCAAAAGATGACGCGAGGGGCAACGACCGGGCGGTCATCGTGTTCCAAAGCCCCGCCACAGTGAGGGGAACGCGGTTTCTCATGATGGACAATGCGTCCGGCGGCAGCGACCGGTGGATTTTCCTGCCGGGCGTGGGAAAGGTGCGGCGCATTGCCGCGTCAGAAAGCGGCGGAAATTTTATGGGCACGGATTTTTCCTACGAAGATATGTCAATGATGAGCCGCGAGGTTGATGAGGATACGCATACCGTCCTGCGCGAAGAGACGATTACGGTTGACGGTATAAGCGCGAACTGTTACGTCATACAGTCGGTTCCCAAGGATACAAGTTTCCAGTATTCCAAAATGATCTCCTGGGTTGACAAAGACAAATACCGCATCTACAAGCGCGAACTGTACAACAAGCGCGGCGCGGTGGAAAAGGTGATGGAGGTCTCCGGCTTTAAGGACGTACAGGGACGCGACACCGGCACGCAGACAAAAATAGCCACCGTGTCTGCCGGGACATCAACAACGCTGTACATGGACATCATCAAGTACGACGACCCGATACCGGAAGGCGTGTTCACCACCGCGTATCTTGAAACCGGGAGGGCGAGGTAATGCGCGGTATCGCTTGCGTTTTATTGGCAATTCTGCCGGCGTTCTCCCCGCTTGCCGCGCAAGATGGCTTTGCGGAGCAAAGCGGCTTTGCTACGCAAAGCTTCGGTTTTGGTTTTGACGATGAAAACGCGGGAGAAAGCGGCGGCGGTTTCGGACTGGGAGGAGGAAGCCCCATCGCGGTTTCTATCGGCGGCGAAGTAGAGGCGTCCGCGCTTGGTTTCTTTGACGACTTCGCGGACGGCGCGGACGCGGCGCGGCTGGGCGACCTATTCTCCGGCACACTTAACTTTTCCGCTGAAACTTCCCACGCCGGCGGCGTTATAAACCTGAAGCTCGCGCCCGGTCTTGTCTATTACGACAGAAAGTCGCCGGTTTATATTGACGAAGCGTACCTCACTGCGTACTTTGGCAAACTCGACATTGAGGCGGGTTTGCGGAAACTCACCTGGGGCAAAGCGGACAGCCTGGGGCCTTTGGATGTGATAAACCCGTTGGATTATTCCGATCTTTCCGGCATAAGCGACGTGATGAACTTGAAAATAGCGCGTCCCCTTGTCCACGCTTCGGTACGCCTGGGGCAATTCTCAAAACTGGAAGGCGTC
>JAISCC010000092.1 GCA_031265845.1 Treponema sp. | reverse complement strand
CCGGACACATCGGTAACACTTTCAGGTAGAATCAGAGCCAAATCTAAACACCGGAGGATTTGGCGATGGGCTGGAAGGAGACCGATAAAATGGACGAAAAGAAAGAGTTTATTTTCAGACGCTGGAACCGGGAGGAGACGTTTACCGAAATTTGCCGGAAGTTTGGAATAAGCGCCAAGACCGGTTGCAAGCGGCTTGCGCGGTTTAAGGAACAAGGGGCGGCGGGCCTTGCCGAGCTTTCACGCACGCCGAAAAACAACGCGAATAAGGTGGCCGAATCTGTCAAGAAGCGGCTGCTGAAACTCAAGGGAAAGCATAAATATTGGGGGGCGTATAAAATACTGACCCTGTATGCCGGGAAATATCCCGGCGAACACGCGCCGGCGCGGAGCGCCGTTGAAGCGCTATTCAAGAAAGAAGGCTACACCGGCAGGAAAAAACGGACGAGGAAAAGAGGGGAAGACCGGTTGCAGGCGCGGGTGGAGGCGAAAGAGCCGAACGATGTGTGGACGGTTGATTTCAAAGGGTGGTGGCGGACGGCGAGGGGGGAGAAGTGTTTGCCGCTGACCGTACGGGACGAACACAGTAAATACATACTGGCGATAGAAATCCTCGAAAAAGGGGATACAGCCCATGCAAAGGCCGTTTTCGAGCCGCTTTTCCGCGCTTACGGGCTGCCCCGTTTCATACGGTCCGACAACGGCCCGCCGTTCGGCAATGTGTTCAACCTGCGGGGATTAAGCCGTCTGTCGGTATGGTTTATGAGCCTGGGGATAAAAACAGACCTTGACGACCCCGGATGCCCGTACCAGAACGGCGGGCATGAGCGGATGCACCGGGACATGAAAAAAGAATTGCAGGGAAAGATCAGAGGCAATCTGAGCGACCATCAGAAAGCGTTTGACCGGTGGCGGAAAGCGTTTAACGAAGTTCGACCGCATGAAGGGCTGGGGATGAAACGCCCCAAGAGGTGTATAAGAAATCCCGGCGTATGTGGAAGGGCGTGGATTTTTTAACCTGCGGCAGAGGAGGATATTCATGGGGAATCCGTTTGCCGGTTATTATGTGGGGATAAAAGAAGCGGCCGGGGTAAGGAGCGAGATATGGTTTAATGATTTTTTGATGGGTGAGCTTGACGAAAAGACTGGACAGATTTCCCCTTTTAATGCTAGTATACAATAACAGGATACATGGCTGGAGTGTTACCTATCTGTCCGCTCAAAACTGTTACCGATGTCATCGGGTTGTACCTTGCTGTCAGCCCTGACACTGATATTGATGGCGGCGCCATTGAACAGATATTCGTCCTTGTCTTCGTCGACGAAGACAAGGACGAAATTCGATTCGGAATCCACCTGCTCCCACTTGGCGTCCCAATCCAACTGGATCGAATTCGGACCGGACCTGGTAATTTGCACATTGTTAAAAATATTCCACCACTCCCTCGACGGAAAAACTTAGCGTCTTGGCCTCGTCATTATCATATTGCTGGGACGGAGGGGTCGTGGAAGGATCCGGGGTCGGTTCGGGCTCCGGCCACAGGCCGGAATCCCCGCAACCGCGCCGTGCGCGGAATTCCCCACTGCCGCCAAGCATACCGACAGTGTTTGCAACCGATTTCACAAGTCCCTAGCAGAAGCCAGATTTTGCCTTTTTTGTTCATTCTTGTCTCTTTTTTTATACATGCCGTTTTACCATACATTCGAACTCATCACAAATTATAAAAAGAACCGATATAATTAAAAAATCAAGAAATCAACGCGCCGTGGAAACAGCGCCGCCCTTGTTATTGGCAAGCCGGCGATTCTTGGAGGGAACCACAGGAACCGGCGGAAAATCTACGGCGGCCATTGTGTTTTTAAGGCGCGAATGGTATACTACCCACACATGATCGATCTCCATACCCATTCAACCGCATCAGACGGCAGTTTAAGTCCAAGCCAGCTCATAGCGGAAGCGCATGCCATCGGATTGTCCGCCATCGCTTTGACGGATCATGATACGATTAACGGTCTTGATGAGGCGCGTTCCGAAGCCGAACGGTTGGGCATACGGTTTATTCCAGGCATTGAATTCGCCATACAGTGGGAACCGGGCGAATTTCATCTTTTGGGACTTGGATTGCACATGCCGGACGCGGCTTTTTCCACATCAATCGCGGAGCTTGCGCATACACGGGAAAAACGCAACAGAGAAATTGTCCGGCGCATCAATGAGGAATTAAACCTGCATATTGATTATGAGGACGTTGTACAACTATCCGGCGGACATTCGGTGGGGCGACCGCACTTTGCGAAAATTCTTATTCAGCATAAAATCGTAAAAAATGCGGAGCAGGCGTTCGACCGTTATCTGGGGAAGGGACGCCCGTTCTATGTGCCGAGGGAAAATCTCGCCTTTCAAGATGCGGCGCGTCTTATCAAAGTGGCGGGCGGTATTGTTGCGCTGGCGCATCCCATGTCCCTGTATGTGGCGTGGGGGCGGCTTCCTTCGCTCTTGGCGTCTTTGAAGGAAGAGGGGCTTGACGGCATTGAGGCGTGGCATCCAGCGGCAAAGCCGGGACACTGCAAGCGGCTGGATTCATTGGGACGCAAACTGGGGCTTTTCATTACGGCGGGAAGCGATTTTCACGGCGAATTCCGTCATGGGCGAAAACTCGGCAGGACTACTGGCGGCAGAAAGATCGAGGATGAAGTGTTGGAAGCGATTCCTCTTTTAAGCGGGGCGCGAAACGGGGTGGATTGCGCGTCGCATGTGTAAAAAGAATTGCTGGCAGAGTGGACGCAGCCAGCGTAGCCAGTGCAGTTCTCTGTCTATCGGGTTGTCCTATATATCCCATTCCAAAACAGAAACGCATATTCAGCATAGTGAAGGACTCCGGTTGTTGCGCCTCATTGACGCACGGTATTTTTCGCATGTTCTCTGTTCCGAAATTGAGACCGAAGCGTGCGGCCGTCCATTTTTCACCAATCGCCATGCGGATTTCAATATTTCACATTCCAAAAATATGATTGCAGTTGGTTACGTTCCGTCTTACGCTCCGTCAGATTTTACGCCCTGCATCGGCTGCGACATTCAGTTTATGGATGAACGCAAAAACATGGATGGCATTGCAAAACGCGCTTTTTCTTCCGCCGAGCGGCAATTCCTCGTTTCTGCGGCGGATTCTGTGGAGCGATTGACGCGGTTTTACCAAATCTGGACATTCAAAGAAAGTTATATAAAATTACATGGACTGTCGGTCTTTGATATGCTGAAAGCGCCTGATTTCACCTGCGCCTTCTTTCAAGAAGACAGCGCTTTTTGCCAATACCGTCTTGGAAACGATGCCTCAGAGCGGTATATAGTATGCTGTATGTGGAAGACACCGAACTGCGCGGAAAATGCCGGAAAAGAAGCGCGTCCTGAAATCTGCTGGTTTTCAGAATCAACGCTCTCTTGTCGCATCTTGCGTCAATAAGGCGTTGTTCCCGGCGCCATCGCTAAAAATGTTTCACGTGAAACATTTTTAGCGATGGCGCCGGACTGGTGGAGCGCGGCGTTCAGACGTAGAGTATGGCGCGAAATATGTGCGCGGAACCAGTGGCAATGCAACCACATTGAAGCCTGCGCACTTGAGCGGTTGTTCTGTATACGCCTGTTTTCGTAGCGCTATGATAAAAAATGCGCACAATACAACTGCTTGGAAAATATCCAAATTTGTGGAAGGGTCTAATGCCACTAAATCTGTAACGCCATGCATGGCGCAATCCGCAGGCAAAATTGCTTAATTTGTTGATAGTACTAATCGCCGCATCCCCAAGGACGTCTCTTGAGGACGCGGAGGTTCATTGTCGCTCTTCAATCGTTTTGCACACATCAACCCAGCCGTTATTCTGACTGTACTCGTTAAGCTCGCCGGGCGTTACTTCAATTTCAGAATTGTTGCTGCCGCAGGCGGGAAATATCGTCTCAAACCGCTTGAGCGATACGTCAAGATAGACTTCAACCGTATCGGGAAGCGCAAACGGGCAGACACCGCCAACCGCATGTCCGGTCATATTCAAGGCTTCATCGGGCGACAACATTCTCGCCTTAAAACCAAAACGCTCTTTGTATTTGCGGTTGTCGAGCTTCATATCTCCGGCGGCGACAATAAGCATGGCTTTTTCATCGCCGTTTTTGAGCGATATGCTTTTTGCGATACGCGCCGGAATCACGCCCAGTACGGCGGCGGCTTCGGACACTGTCGCCGTGGAAATGGGATTTTCGATAATGTCTTTGTCGCGGTTCCAGCGGGCTAAATACGTCCGCACAGCCTCAATCGACATCCTCAACCTCGTTGAACACCAACATAACTTCACCGCTTTCGCTTGATGTAAAAAGCGCAAGCTGTCCGCTGCTCACCTCCCAACGGGTAGTTTTGGCGAGATAAGAAAAATACTCATGCTCTTTCAGGCTTTCGGGTTCTTGAAGCAGAACCATTTTAGTGCTGACGATAGGTCCAAAAGAAATGTCGTGGGAATTTCCCTGTGTATAGTGTCCGTTATACACATTCGGCGCGGCTTTCCCGCTCAATCTTCCTTCGGCAAACCGCGCAGTATACAGATCTTGCATATCCTGACGCTCTATTATCACCACATCAGAATCGCTTTTCACTTCGATCAATTCCCATGTTTTTTTCAACACTTCCGAAAAATCCGCCGGATTAAAACCCGCAGGATTAACCACCGCCTCCGACGCGCTATCGACTGTTTGCCCGTCCCATACATCGGGCTTGCCGGCGCAGGAAGCGAACAAACCGGCCCCAAGCGCCAATATTCTGAAAACAATGCGAGTTCTTTTCAAGATATACTCCTTGCTTGTAAATATACTAAAATTTATTGTAACGGTAAAGCAAGTCATAAATCATGGTTTTTACGGCACAAAGTGGCGCAAAAACCTACAAGCGCAACAACTTGCTGGCATCACATATTCATACCTATAACAATACGGAGTTTTACCGCAATCAAAGCGGATGGCTCCATCATGAACACTCTGTACACTACATCGCTTTGCGTATGTGCAAGCGGTTCTTGCCGTTTAGCGCCTTTTTTTATTAATTCGACGCTATGGAGAAAGCCCCATGAAAAACCGGCGCCGACGCCGATATAGAGGGCGTTGGTAATGTCGTATTTCAGCCCAATATCACTCCCCACGCCAAGATGATGATCGACCATTTGAAAATCAACAAGCGTGATACGCTGCGTCTCTTCCACCATTTCGTGGTATTCGACGCCGATCATAAGCCACTCAACACCTACTGCGCCCAAAAAGGCGAGCCGATCTGTGATATAGCGTTTGAATGAGGGGCCAAGCGTGAGTCCAGCTTGGAAAAGAGGGCCGTATATATCTCTATTAGGACGCTCCATACTAAAACCCGCGCCTAACATGCCTTGTAGAAAGAATCCTATATTGCTTGTTTTGCGGTTTTTGACGTTTGGAAAAATATACGCATCAAACGTCATTCCCGCTCCCGCAGAAGCTTTCCATAGAGAGTCCTCTTCAACCAGAGCGGTAAATGCGCCGCCTATAGAAGCCCAGAGTATTTCATCTTGAGCGAAGGCATACTTAACGCTAATGAGACAGAAAGCAATCATTACGATTTTCTTCATGTGAGCCGCATACCTCTCACATCACTTTACGTGCGCTCCGCGCCGCTTATATTTGCAACCGCTCCGCGTGATGATACGCTTTCGCTCGCAATTCTTTTACAGCATCATCCAAAAGATAGTCGTCAAACCGCATAATGCGGTCTATTGGGGTTGCGCCGCCGGGCAGGATTTCGACGATGCGGTTTGACGTCGAGTTGACGAACTCGTGATCGTGCGAGTTGAACAGGATCACTCCGGGGAAAGCGCACAGTCCGTTATTCAGGGCGGTGATGGCTTCAAGATCGAGGTGGTTAGTCGGTTCATCAAGAATGAGGACGTTCGCGCCGGAAAGCATCATTTTTGCGAGCATGCACCGCACTTTCTCTCCGCCGGAAAGCACGTTTACGGGCTTCAACGCCTCATCGCCGGAAAAAAGCATACGTCCCAGGAAACTGCGTACATAGGTTTCGTCCTGATCCGGAGAATATTGACGCAACCAATCCGTGATCGAGAGGTCTGAATCGAAAAACAGGGAGTTTTCCTTGGGAAAATACGACGCCGCAGTTGTCTGCCCCCAAAAGAAGTCGCCCGATGATTGCTTTTGCGCCTTGGTGATAATGTCGAACAGCGTTGATTTTGCCTGATGTTCCTGCCCCACGAACGCGATCTTGTCGCCCTTGTTGACCGTAAGGTTGAAATTCCTTAAAATGTCCCCGTTACTGGCGTTTTCGGCGGTTGAAAAGCTCAGGTTTTCGATGTTTAACACGTTGTTGCCAATGTCTCGATCCGGTTTGAAGCCCACGTACGGAAATTTGCGGCTTGTTACCGTAACATTTTCAAGGTCGAGCTTTTCAAGCACTTTTTTACGGCTTGTCGCCTGCCTGCTTTTTGAAGCGTTGGATGCGAACCGTTGGATAAATTCCTTGAGTTCGCGGGCTTTTTCTTCATTCTTCTTTTGCAAGTCTTTCGCTTGTTTTTGAAGCATCTGACTCATCTGATACCAAAAGTCGTAGTTGCCCGAATACAGGGTGATTTTTCCAAAATCAATATCTGCGATGTGGGTGCAGACGCTGTTCAAGAAGTGGCGGTCATGGCTCACCACGATTACCGTGTTGGGAAAATCAATGAGGAATTCCTCCAGCCACGAGATGGATTCAAGATCAAGCCCGTTGGTCGGCTCGTCAAGAAGAAGGATGTCGGGATTGCCAAAAAGCGCCTGAGCCAGCAGTACGCGCACCTTCTTGGTTTCGTCAAGCTCGCTCATCATCTTGCCGTGATCCGTCTCGTCAAGACCAAGACCGGAAAGAAGTTGGCTTGCTTGGGCTTCGGCTTCGTATCCGCCGAGTTCGCCGAATTCGGCTTCCAGTTCTGCGGAACGGATGCCGTCCTCATCGGAAAAATCCTCTTTCGCGTAGACGGCATCCCGTTCTTTCTGCACGCTGTAGAGTTTTGGGTAGCCCATGACAACCGTGTCTATCACGGAATATTCCTCAAACGCGAAGTGATCCTGCTTAAGCGCGGCCATACGTTGTCCTGCGGTAACGCTTATCTCACCCTTGTCATGTTCCACTTCGCCGGAGAGTATCTTGAGAAAGGTCGATTTTCCCGCCCCGTTCGCGCCGATGATTCCGTAGCAGTTGCCGGGCGTGAATTTGAGATTAACGTCTTTGAATAGCGTCCGTTCTCCATAGCTTAACCGTACGTCTGTAACTGTGATCAATATATACCTCGTTTGTTTTGTATACAGAGCCGATTTCAAAACTAACCCGAATGTAGTTCAGGTTTTGAAATTAGCTCTCCATAGAGGCTTTAATCCTCTATTATAAACGGCCGTGATCCGGTCATACCGGCAGGGAAGGCGTCAGCCGTTTTTGTTAAAGACACTTAAAAGTTTTGCGAAAAATCCTTTTTTTACGGGCTTTTCTGACACCGCCACAGGCTGCGGCGGTGTTTCGGCGAGTTTTACCAGTTGTTTGCCTGCCGCCGGCGCAACAGGCGGCTGTTTTCCCTGCCGAGAACGCCGGCTTTTTCGCTTGCGGGCGCCGCCGTCCTGCCGCAGTTTATCCTCCGGACCAACGGCAACATCCACTTCTACGCTGGCTGCGGCGTTTGCGCCACCGCCTGCGCCGTACTTCGTCCGGTAATACGCCATGCGCTTTTCAAAAGACATTGCGGAAAGACCGCCGCTGTCAAGATCGCCCGCTTGTTCAGAACGCCCTTGTTTTGGCGGGAACCCGCGTTTCCCATTTTTAGCGTTTTTTTCAGTGCGCCGCGCTTTATCATCCTTTGATACATCATGGGATATACCGCGCTGCGATGCGCCGCGCATGTTCCCTTCTTTCCGCAACCGCCGTCCGTCGCCGTGCGCCCGATCCGGATCGCTTCTTTTTTGATCACGGGAATCGGCGTATGCGCCAGCGCGTACATTTCTGCCTGCGCTCTTGTCTTCCGCATACAGATAGTCACCCGCGATTTCCGAGGGGATTTTCATGTCAATGTATCTTTCGATGGCGGCAAGCTCGTACACGTCCTGCTCGCTGGCAAAAGATATGGCTTTGCCGGTTTTACCGGCGCGGGCGGTGCGTCCTATGCGGTGAACGTAATTTTCAGCTTCGGCGGGCAGATCGTAGTTGACAACAAGGGCAAGCCCTTCAATGTCAAGCCCGCGCGCGGCGACATCGGTGGCGACCAGAAAGCGCGTCTTGCCAGCTTTCAGATCTTCAATTATTTTGAGCCGTTTGGATTGGGGCAGGTCTCCTATGATAAACTCGACTTTGCGGCCGTTGGCATCAAGACGTTTTGCGATGATTTCCGTGTACCGTTTGGTGTTGCAGAAGATGATGGCGCTTTCTGGACTATCCCGTTCGAGGATGCCCAACAGCAGCTTCATCTTGTCTCCAGACGGCACGTGGTAAAGAAGCTGCTCCACCTCTTCAACCGTAACGGTCTCCGGCGCAATCTCTATTTCAAAAGGCGTCTTTGTGTATTCCCACGCAAGATTTTTTACCCATGAATTGAGCGTCGCGCTGAAAAGCATGGTCTGCCGCCGGTCTACAGGCGGCACCGCTTTGATGAGCTTCCGCAAATCTGGATAAAACCCCATGTCAAACATGCGATCAGCCTCATCAATTACCAAAAAGGCGATGTCCATGAGGTTCATCTGCCCCGAAGCGTTTAGATCAAGCACTCGTCCGGGTGTTCCCACCAAAATTTGTACATTGCCGCGCAACAGTTGCTGTTGCTGCCCATAACCGACCCCGCCGTAAAAACTTCCGATCTTGAAGGGCAGGTGTTTTGCAAGCAATTTCGCCTCTTCTTCAATTTGAACCGCCAACTCCCGTGTCGGCGCCATGACAAGGGCTTTTTTCCCATGCAAAAGCGATTCCGTAAGGAACCTTTGAAAGATGACAATTAAAAACGCCGCAGTTTTTCCGGTGCCGGTTTGAGACTGTACATAGAGGTCTTGTCCATTAAACGCATTTCTAAGCACCTGCTCCTGAACCGGCGTACAGGTCAGATAACCTGCTTCTACGATGCCTTTTTGCAGATCCTTGTGTAAATTCAGTTCCGTAAATTCCATTTTGAAGCAAGTATAGCATAGTTTGTTTTTTGTGAACAGGGGTGCAGTACGGGGTGGCGCGGCGCCGGACCACCCGCGACAAGTTCATGGTTAGCCCGCAACGGCATCAAGCAATTCTTCCCGCGCGGAAAGTTTAAGAGCGTCGAACAACTCCGCCACACCACCCTGCATAATGATGTCCAGCTTGTACAGCGTGAGGTTGATGCGGTGATCCGTCAGCCTGTTCTGGGGAAAATTATAGGTGCGAATACGCTCGGAACGGTCGCCCGAACCGACTTGACTCTTGCGGGCTTCGGCGCGTTCGGCTGCCGCTTTGGCGGCTTCCGCCTCGTAAACGCGGGCGCGAAGTATGCGCATCGCCTTTGCCTTGTTCTTTATCTGGCTCTTTTCATCTTGGCAATGAACCACAATGCCGCTTGGAATGTGGGTGATGCGCACCGCCGAATCCGTAGTGTTGACACACTGCCCGCCCGGACCGCCCGCCCGCATCACGTCAATACGCAGATCGTCCGGCTTGATGTCAATTTCAGTCTCGTCCGCTTCGGGCAGAACTGCGACCGTAACCGCCGACGTGTGGATGCGCCCGGAAGCCTCGGTCTCAGGCACCCGCTGTACGCGGTGAACGCCCGACTCATAGCGGAGATTTTCGTACACATTGTTGCCGTTTATGGAAAAAACGATTTCTTTAAACCCGCCAAGCTCGGTTTCGTTGGAGTTCATAATTTCAAACTTCCAGCCCTTGGTCTCCGCAAAACGGGAATACATGCGGAACAGATCCGCCGCAAAAAGCGCGGCTTCATCGCCGCCCGTGCCGGCGCGGATTTCCATAATGATGTTCTTTTCATCAAGAGGGTCTTTAGGAATAAGGAGGAATTTGAGCTTTTCTTCGGCTTCCTGCAACCGTTTTTCCAGTTCTTTCACTTCTTCTCTGGCGAGTTCTCTCATTTCAGGATCTTTTTCTTCCTGCAAAAGCGTTTTCGCATCACCACATTGAGCGGCCAGCGTTTCAATCTCGCTGTGCGCCGCCGCAATTTCGCCGAGTTGAGAGTATTCTCTCATTAAATCACGGTATTTGTTCTGATTCTTCACCAATTCCGGGTCTTGCACCAACGTTGACAGTTCTTCATAACGGCGAAGCATGGAATCTAGTCTTTCATTCATGGGACGACTATACCACACCACGGCGCGTTTGTGAAGGTATGGGCAAGACGCCCCGCCAAAAACAACATTGGACTTGTTCGACAACTAATCGCATTATCGAACAAGTCTTTAAATCAAATGAGAGCCAATGAGATGGGAGCAATTTTTGTTTTTGAGCGTTTCCTATATTATTCGCAACCGGCCGCCTCATAACCCGCCTCCGCAATGGACGCCTTCATACTTTCGAGCGTAACGCCGTCTTTGTGATCCACAACGGCCATGTTGTCTTTAAGGCTCACCTTGGCGGACTTGACGCCGCTTATCGCTTCAAGCGCCTTTTTTACGTGCTTTACGCAGTGTTCGCAAGACATGCCTTCTATGGTTATTGTTGTTTTCATAACGCCTCCTGATAGGCGTCATTGTATACTTTCACGGCGGTACGATCAACAGGGTACGGTTGCGTCTAAACCGTGTCGGATGATTCGAGAGATTCAGGGGCGAAAGATTCGCTGGTGAAAATTCGCTTGACAAGATTTTCCAGCAACTTTTTCTTTGAAATAACGTCTAAACCAATATAATGATTTCTTTACCAAAACAGACATTATCAGAATTGAGCCAAAGAGCGTCCCTAAAATTCAGAAACCGGACGGCGCTTGAGATGTACCATGACGAATGTACCTACGACCGCGTCACCTACAGGGAATTTGGCGAAATGACGAGACGCTTTGCGTCTTTGCTTGTCTCGCTGGGCGTAAAGCCTGCCGACCGTGTTATGATCATCGCTGAAAACCGTCCTGAATGGGTTATAGCCTACTTCGGCATCGCCCAAGCCGGCGCCGTAAGTGTTCCGGCGCTCATTGACTTTTCCTGTGAACAGATAAAAACCATTATCAGCCACGCCCAACCTTCCACAATCTGCGGGACGGAAAAAACTATGCCAAAAATAGCGGAAGCGCTGGGAGAGGGCGCATTGCCGGACATGCCGGCGGCGATTCCAGTCGTTTGCCTCGACAGCATTGAAAACATGCGCAAGGACGCCAGCATTCTCGTCTCAATACAGGGCCGCGTGAAGCGGCTTTTTCTGTGTGACAGGGACCACTTTCCCGGTGCGGAAGAAGATAGCTTGGCGACGATTGTGTACACATCGGGGACGCTCGGCGACAGCAAGGGAGTCATGCTTTCCAACCGCAATCTATTATGGACCGCGCAAGCGGCCCATAAAAAAATGAAAATATACCCACGCGACCGTTGCCTTTCGATTATCCCGCTTGCCCATACATACGAATGTACTACTGGCTTGATAAGCGCGATTCTCAGCGGAGCGTCAATCGTGTACCTTGACAGGACTCCATCTCCATCCGCTCTGATGGGCGCAATTCAGGCGTTGAAGCCAACCATCATGCTTGCGGTTCCGCTTTTTATTGAGAAGATATATTATTCCCGTATCGCGCCGCGCCTTTTCAAGAGCTTCCTGTACCGGTTTCCGCTTACCCACAGCCTGGCGGTACTCCTTGCCGGACGCAAGCTCCTCTCGTCTTTCGGGGGCGGTTTGCGTTTTCTGGGCGTAGGCGGCGCGCCGCTCGCCGAAGAGGTTGAGCGGTTCCTGTGGAAGGCGCAGTTTCCTTACTCGCCGGGGTATGGTCTTACCGAAGCGTCGCCGCTTGTAGCAGGTACCGCGCCGTACCGGTTCAAGTTCCGCTCAGCAGGCAGACCACTTGCGGGTGTGGAAGTGCGCTTGGCGCATTTTGACGGAGATCAGCAAGAGGCGCGTGATGAAAACGCACGCGCTTGCGGTGAAATTCAGGTGCGGGGACCAAATGTGATGCTTGGCTATTATCACAATGAGCGAAAAACCAGAGAAGCGTTTACCGAAGACGGGTGGCTTAAAACGGGCGATTTAGGTTGTTTTGACAGGAAAGGCTATCTCTATATTCGGGGCAGGATAAAAAACATGATTTTATCTTCCTCCGGTGAAAATATCTATCCAGAAGAAATTGAACTGTTGTTGGGTCAATCGCCGCTTGTGGAAGATGCTCTTGTCTGCCGGGGAAAAAACAGAGAACTCGTCGCGTTCATTTTTCCCGCCGCTTTCGTTCAGTCCGAAACCGCAAACACCGGACTTTCTCCTGAAAATCTTGCGGAAAAACTGGAAGAATTGAGGCGATCCCTGAACAAGCGCCTTGCCTCCTTCTCCCGCATCGACCGTATTGAAATTATGGAGAAACCATTTGAGAAGACGCCCACCGGAAAGATCAAGCGGTTTTTGTATGTATGAGCGTCTCAACCCGCCCACCTTTTTGGATATTCGCGGCGGTTTTAATCTTGTGAATTCAGACGTTGCCGTATACGAGCGATGGACGCAGTCGCTTCGGTATATGCGGGATTGACGCGCAACGCCCTCTCGTAGGCTTCCTGCGCCGACGCATACTCACCGGACGCTTCACGAGCGACACCCAGCCGGTACCACCACAGCGCGATGTTCGGCTCCAAGCGAACCGCCACCGAATAGGCGATATCCGCGCGCTGATACTTTCCCTCCAGCCGGTAAATTTCTCCGATAAAGAAATACGCAGTCGAAAACCGGTCATTGCTACGCGGGGCGTTGACAAAGGCGTTGACAAAACGTTGCATTGAAGCAAGCGACTTTTCATAATCGTCCAGATAAAAATACGCTTCGCCCATGATCTCGTTGAGACGATAATCGTTTGGGTACAGGGCAAGCCCCCGCTCCCCCCACGCGATAACGTCGCGGTAATTTTTAAGACGTTGCAACGCCCATGTAAAAACGGCGTATGAATCGGAGGTGGCTATTTTTTGATCGATTTCTGACCTACAGATACGGATGGCTTCATTGTAGTACCTGTTCGCCTCAGACAAGCGGTTCTGCGCTTCGCGTTCCCGTCCAATACGGTACTGTTGTAAAGCGTCAGGTTTCGGCGAATTTTGCGCAACAAGAACATCGATGCCAATCAATAAAAAAAGAAGAAAAAGAGAACCTGCCTTCATATCATGAAATATACCCGTCATTTGGCAAAATGTCAAGCATAGCCGCATAGCCCGCATTACTCCGACAACGAAGTGAGGTAATCTGACAATTTTTTGCCAAACCCATCCTGAGCGTGGCCGATTTTTGTCACCGCAGTTCTGACACACCAGTTTTCAGCCTCGACAAGCGTTGTGTGTCCTTCGCGCAGGGGAGGAAAGCTATAGGCGATCAATCTGTTTCCGGTCTGAGTGTCTCTTAAAGCGGCGTTTAAAGAAAGACGGGAGAATTTAATGGGATTGTTCGGATAGGAGATTTCCTCAAGCGCGACATCAACGGTGATCACATACCGGGATCGAGCCGTACCGCCCTGAAAGCCGATCTTTGTTATCGCGCTTGAAAAAGCCGCCTCAATGTCTCCAGCCCTGATCGCGTTTACATTTGGCGTCGCGGGATTAACGATCACGCCTATTGGGATTTTGGGGATAACAGTTGTCCTCGCTTCATTCCGATACTCAAAGCCCGTTTTCAGGCTGCCGCGAATATTGCTCTTGTCTCCGGCGACGCTCAACACGCTTGCGTACGCCTGAGTTTGATCCGCCAGCGTCGCCGCCTGCTGGTATCGTAAATACCCGTCAAAGCTCTCTTTCTCCACGCTGGTCATATTCAACAGGTTGTTAATGGCGTTCACATTCGCGTTGACAAGCTCCATATAAATCCTGATGGTTTCCGCTTTGTCCATGGTTGCCAATGAGTAATAGGCGCTTTTGCCGTCATACCAACGGGCGGCGATTATCGCGCCTTCAAGCGCGTCCAACTGTGAAGATATCCGTATAGCCTCTTCCATTCTGACACTGCTCTCTGTTTTTACGGAATTTCCCATCCGCGCTTCCGAATACGAACTTGCCAACGTTGTTTCGGATTGTATTGATTGCCTGAAATACGCCACAAGCTCGGAAAACGCCCTCTGATCGGACTGGTCCTGACTCGCGCCTGAACCTGATCTTGTAATGTACGCGGCATACACCGGATCCGCCGAATCGACCCACTGAGGCTTCGCGCCAGCTATCGCGGACGCCGACGCCGGTTGCCCGCCGGACGGCTGAGGCGCATTGTACACGCCGCCAGAAGCATTGCCGCCTGGAACGGACTGCCCGCCGTTGTTCATGGCGCGTAATGCGGCTTGAGCCTCCGCTTCCGCCTCCGCGCCGCTGTTTCCCCGTCCGGTTCCGACGCTTGTTGGAGCGCCGGCGCACGCCGGCAAAAGAATGATAATACCAACCATCAGAACAAGAGATGCTATTGTACGCATATCGCCTCCTTTAGATTAAGCGCATTTTCATCAACACTAACATTTTCAAACGGGAAAAATTCTATCAATCTTCCCTGTCCATCATAAAAATTTACCGAAAAAGAATATATTCCGGGATCAAGCGTGATTCCCGTTACGTACGCCTTGGCTGGAAAGTAGCGGGAAATCCGCAAGTCCGCCTGTTCGCTCGCTTCGGCGAAAATTTGAGCGCCTAGACCGAACAACCCAAGAACAAGGCTGGTGGCGGCGTCATCGACTTCCCTCGCCGCTGTAGACATCGCGCTTGCGGTTGCGCCTTTAATGGTTGCGCGTATCACCGACTTTGTGTAAATGAGGGCTTCTTTCGCCTTAAACGTCTCGCCCGCAATGGCTTCAATATTTTCCAGCAGTTCAAGGGGATACCGGTCTCCGTTCTCAAAAACAACTTCTATCCTGCGAACTGCCGAAGGACGCAAAACCAAAACAGGCAACGCGATTTTGATCCACCCGTAAGGAAGCGGAATTCGCGCTACACGTTCTTCTTTTACCGGCGAAAGCCCCGAAAAACCTATGATGTTGAGGCGGGCTTTGCCATTTGACGTCTCAAGGTCATCTGCAACGGTTGAAGGAACCGGAAAATTATACAATGCGGGCGCATCGGCAAAAGCCTTCCATAAATTCCTCCAGTCAACCTCCGCATTGGGATCGCCTGTTCCACGGTAAAAAAGCATGCTCAAATAACAGCCGAGCGCGGAATTGGAGAATGCAGTCGCGGCTTTGGAATCTGCGGCTGGCGCGCCGTTTCTTCGGGCCTCCTCCTGCATGTTTGCGATCAAACCAGCGTATTTCGCGGCAAGTCCATCAAGTTTCAGGCTCATGCCCCTGATTTCAACCAACGCGCTTTCCAGCTCGCCTTTGTGATAATAGTTTAAGGCGTTAAACGCTTTGATATAAATGTCCTCGTAATCTTCGCCCGCGTATTCCTGCACCGCATCATTGGCAATATAGGAGCCTATCTCCATAGTGACGCTCTTGGTAAACGCCGCTTGAATGCCTTGCTCAGCGGACTGCAACAGCGTTATGGACTCGCCGTATTCTCCGGCATAGTGGGAGAGCATACCCTTGTCCAAATAGTACAACACATTGTCTTGCGATTGATACAGGCTGTATTTTTTGTTTTCTAAAAGGACAATGCCTTCCCTAAAATTTCCCGCCGCTACGGGCTTGTCAACACGCGCATACGGACGTGAAGCGCATGCCGTGTATGTCGCGCACAAAATTAAGGAAAAAATTAAAAGTGACTTTCTGAAAAGCGCCTTCATTGTTGTCAGCTAGAATTTTACTTTCGACTGCTGAACAACCTTATTGATCTCGCTGTTTTCATCCGTCCAGTATATCACGCCCGTTTCGATGTGAGTTAGCTCCGCGTTCACAATATAGGTTCTTGTCGACGTGAGTCCCGCGCGATCAACTATGGTCTTAACTGAGCCGGTAAGCATAAAATCCGCCGCCGTTTCATTGCCGACGCTTGCCGCAGTCTCATAGCTGGCGGCGCCGAGTTGGTCTTGTTTTTCCGCGCGCAATTCGTTCTGGGTCGCGCTGTCCGCCACAAATTCCGCCCTGCCGCTGTTGGTTATAACCACCTTCATCGCATTGGGAATAATGGTCGGATCAAGGTGTTCATCTGTGTTGTTCTTAAAGGTTCCTATCTTAATCCGGGGAAGCCGGTCATTCTCTCCGGCGAATCGAGCGATCCGTGAAGAATTCAGACATGAATCAATCAAACTCGTGCATACGATCCGAACGTCGGTGTTGTTCCAACGCCCGCTTAAATCAGTGAGAGAATTGGAAGAAACCCTGCTTACGCTGGGCGCGCTTCCGCAAGACAACATACAGAAAACCGGCGCGGTGAATACCGCGAACAATATAAATTTTTTCATACTTACAGTCCTTTCACAAATTGCGCTATCGCTAAAGTATACACCCCCCCGTCTTTAGGATCAACCCACACTTGAAGGATGTAGAAACCGTCTATTACAGCGGCTGCGGTTGTAATGAATTCCCGGATGTCGTCATAATTATAACCCTCGCCCTGAAGTTGTATGTTTTTTGACTCTATGCTGTTGGAACCCTTGCTCACAAGATTGGCAATGGCGGACTCATACGAGGCCACATACGTGGCGTTCGAGAACATTTGCGGACGGGCATAGCCGACTCCAGCCGTAAAACCAGCGATCCTTGATGGCGGGTTGACCACCCAATCGGGTTTTTCCGTCTCACTGCCTGAAGAAGGGTAGACGGCATGAAAAGAGTTGGGGAGTTTATATCTGACGCGGACAAACGCGCCTCTTTCATTTATAATAATGTCCCTCTCCGGGTCATAACTCAACTGTTCGATATACCCCAGATAGTCTTCGTTATAATCAATTTTTGTAGCGCTTGCTATACTATAGCGCCAGAACGAAGCGCCGATATGTTCATAATACACGACGACTCCCCTTATACCGGCAAAAAGCGACGCCTTTCTCGCCGCGTCTTCAAGCGCTTTCTGAATGGAGCCGCTGTCGTACATTTGAATGCCGCCGACACCCACAATGATCAACTCCCCACCGGACGTAGAAGTGTTCCAGAGCGCCTTTTCGGACCCGTTAGGGTACTTTTTCGGCGCGAATTTCTGTTGCGCGGAAGGAGATCCCGCGCAGGAAAGAAACGCCACGCAAGAAGTTGCAAACAAGAATTTAACAATAGCTTTAATAGACAATTTGTTCATTTTTTTTAGGGCGATCCCACAAAGGAATCGCCGTCACTTGATGCTAACAGATTAGTAGGATGCTTGCGGTTCGCCGGGCGCCAACGAGGGATCATTTTTCTCCAGTTGAGCGTTCATAGCCGCAAGCGCGTTCATAGCCTTGAATTCGGCGTACTGGCTGGCTTCACTTTCAAAAACACTGGCGGCAACCTGAGCCGCTTCGGCTTTGCTGATTTTAACATAGATCCAGAGCGTTCCGTCTTCGGTGAATTCCGCAGGTCCATCCTGCAAACCTCTCAAGGTTGCGTTTGTCAAAGATTGGCTGATGCTCTCATAGAATCTAAGATCCGTTAAATCCTGACCGGTTCCCGCTTGCCGCGTATAATCAGTTACCATAGATTTAACCTGAGAGCTTAATTTGTTCGCAAGATCAACCTTGGCGCGTTCTTTCGCCTGCCTTAGGGCAAGGGACTGCTCCTGAGTTGTCGAAGCGCCAACCCCATATACCACACCTTCCGCAGTCGGAGGATTCAGCACGAAACTCGGCAATTTTTTTGCAGCTTGCTTTGGTGAAGCGGGCGATGAACCACAGCCTGCCAGTGTGAGAGAAAGTGCAATAACGGCTGTTAAAAGCACATACACGCGTTTTTTCATAAGAAACTCCTCTTATAAAGATAAATTTTTAAAGCCCCCTCCTACGAGAGAACCTGCATACACCTAACTAATATACCTCATTTTTATAAAAAAATCTTCCTGATTCTTTAAATTTTCTATAAAAAAGAGAGGCGTCAGCCAATTCATTGCTGTTCCGCGCCGCCGGTTTGAAACGGAATGTCTTCGCCTGTCATGCGCGGGTCCAGAAGCTGCATCGCCCGAGTCGCATCAAATTCTGGAAACAATTCCTCTTCTTCATCAAAAAGACCGGATAGAAAGGCGCGGGCGTCCGCCTTTGTATATTCGACGCGGTACCACCACGCGCCATCAGGGGCTTTCCATCTCAAAACCGCCGTCGCTTCATCGAACGGCGCCCGCGTTATTTTGTCGTTTATGTCTTCCACCGCTTCCTGGGGAAGCTCGCTGTATTCCCCGCTTACATCGCTCACGTAGGCTTTCAACATCCGCCCGACAGATTCTTTTCCCCTCTTTTCAGCCGTCCACATCGCATTGCTTTGCTTTTCATCAAGCGCGCTTCCAACGCCCCAGATCATATCCGCCGGCGGAATCTCATGCGCCCATTGCGGCGTGTTGGCGTCCGCCTTTGAAGAATCGCTCACATCCGCCGAAGGATGCGACGTACACGCAAAAAAAGAGACAAGCGGCGCAATCATTATAAAAAACAAACATGATTTCTTCATTGCTATATTAAATATACACCATCCACCGCTATTTTTTAAAGACCTTCATCTTGAATTTTTGCGTTTTTTTTGGCAAAATCAATCCCGTGACATTGGCTTTGAGAAAAGCGCCTCAGATCGCTTTTCCACTTAAAATCTAAACGTGCTGTTTCAAAACCTGCCGGCTATAGGCCGCGTTTTGGAACGGGCTCAAACAGGAGCAATTATGCGCAAGATTCCCGTTGGCGTTTTAGGAGCGACCGGCATGGTGGGACAGAACTACATCGCCCTGCTTAGCGATCATCCGTGGTTTGAGCCGCGTTTTGTCGCGGCGTCTCCCAGAAGCGCGGGCAAACCATACAAAGAAGCTGTCGCCGGGCGGTGGCATCTTGAGAAGACGTACAAAGCCGCGACAGGCGAACTTGTCGTGGCGGACGCCAACGATGTTTCAACCGCAGTTGAGGCGTCAAAACGGGGCGATTGCGCCTTTGTTTTTTCCGCGCTCGAAATGGGCAAGGATGAGATCAAGGCGCTGGAAGAGGCGTATGCGGCGGCCGGAATTCCGGTGATTTCCAACGCGTCCGCGCACCGGTGGACTCCTGACGTGCCGATGCTTATCGCCGAAGTGAATCCCCACCACACGGATGTCATCCCCTTGCAACAAAAAGCGCGGGGGTGGGGGAAGGGCTTTATCGCGGTGAAGCCGAACTGTTCCATTCAGAGTTATATGACGCCGTTCTACGCGCTTATTGAGGCGGGCTTTGAGATACGGCGGGCTGTGGTCGCCACATTGCAGGCGGTTTCCGGCGCGGGCTACCCCGGCGTCGCGAGCCTTGACATTATCGGCAACGTTGTGCCGTTTATTGGCGGCGAGGAAGAAAAGTCCGAAAAAGAGCCGCTCAAGATACTGGGCGCGGTGAGCGGCGGCGGCATCGCAAACGCGGAATTCCCCCGGATTGCGGCGCATTGCAACCGCGTGCCGGTGGTTGACGGGCATACCGCCTGCGTCAGCATGGAATTCGGCGAAAAAAAACCCTCAATTGAGGAAATAAAGCGCATTTGGCGGAATTTTAAAGCGTTGCCCCAGGAAATGAATCTGCCATTCGCGCCGGTTCAGCCGATTATCGTGCGGGATGAGGACAACCGTCCGCAACCGCGCAAAGACGGCGGCGCGGACAAGGCGATGGCGGTAACTGTGGGGCGCGTGAGGCCGTGTCCGGTGTTTGACGCGCGGTTTGTGGGCTGTTCGCACAATACGGTGCGCGGCGCGGCCGGCGGCGGCATTCTGAACGCGGAGCTTTTGAAAGTGAAAGGGTATGTTGGATGAGTTGTACAAAACGCTTTCCGCTTGCCAAAGCGCGGCTGGAAGAAATCGTCAAAACCTATCCGACCCCGTTTTACTTGTATGATGAAAGAAGCATAGTGGAGAACGCCGCCCGTTTCAAAAAAGCCTTTTCGGCGCTTCCTTTTTTCAAGGAGCATTTCGCGGTTAAGGCGTCGCCAAATCCGGCTATACTGAAAATTTTAGCCCGCGAAGGCTTCGGCGCGGACTGTTCGAGCCTGCCGGAACTGCTTTTATCCGGCATGGCGGGCATAACGGGCGAAGACATCATGTTCACGTCGAATGAAACGCCCATCGCCGAATACCGGAAAGCCCTTGAACTGGGCGCGGTCATCAATCTGGATGATTTCACCCACATCGAATTTCTGGAGAAATACGCCCGAATTCCGGAACTTGTGTCCTGCCGCTACAATCCGGGCGACAGGAAAACGGGCAACGCCATCATCGGCACGCCGAAGGAGGCGAAGTATGGATTTACCCGGGAACAAATACTGGAAGGGTTCCGCCTGCTTAAACAAAAGGGCGCAAAGCGGCTCGCCCTGCACACCATGGTGGCTTCCAATGAACTGAACGTCGAGTACCATATTGAGACCGCGCGGCTTCTGTTTGAGCTGGCCGTTGAAGTGCGGGAAAAAACCGGCGTCCGCCTTGAGTTTGTGAATTTGGGCGGAGGCGTGGGGATTCCGTATCTGCCCGAACAAACGGCCGTTGATTACGAAACGTTGGCTTCGGGCGTCAAAGCCGCGTACGACGCCATTATCGTACCCGCAGGGCTTGATCCGCTCGGCATACGCGCCGAGTGGGGGCGGGCGATAACGGGTCCGTACGGGTGGCTCGTATCCCGCGCCGTGCATCGCAAAAGCGTCTACCGCGAGTATATCGCCCTTGATTCCTGCATGGCTGATCTTATGCGCCCCGGTCTGTACGGCGCGTACCACCACATTACCGTGGCGGGCAAGGAAGACGCCCCGCTCACAGAAACCTACGATGTAGTCGGCGGACTCTGCGAAAACAACGACAAATTCGCGGTTCAGCGGAAACTGCCCCGCATTGCGACCGCCAATGATAGTGGCGTTGCCAATGGCGGCGACCTTGTTGTCATTCACGACGCGGGCGCCCACGGCAGGGCTATGGGCTTCAACTACAACGGCAAACTCCGGTGCGGCGAGTTGTTGCTCCGTCCTGACGGCTCAATCCTCCAGATACGGCGAAGGGAAACTATTGAAGATTACTTTGCGACGCTGACAATGGATGCGGTGGAATCCCTGTAATTTCAGGGCGCGGCTTTCCACTTTTTTTCATATAAACTTCTCTTTCGTCGTTTAACCTCCTGCGAGGCGTTGCTGGTTCAAATTTGGCGCGTGGCGCCCCTGCGTTTTCCTTTTCCGGGCGGCAGCGCATACCCGTATGGTTTCGGAGAAGGCCGCTTCCCCTGCGGCTCTACCGGCATCGCCGCTTGTCATGCAACAACCCACTCTGAAAGCCATTCATTCTGATTTGAAAGCCATTTATTCTGTCCTGAAAGCCATTCATTCTGTCTTGAAAGCCATTCATTCTGTCCTGAAAGCCATTCATTCTGTCTTGAAAGCCATTCATTCTGATTTGAAAGCCACTCATTCTGTCCTGAAAGCCACTCATTCTGATTTGAAAGCCACTCATTCTGTCCTGAAAGCCACTCATTCTGATTTAAAAGCCATTCATTCTGATTTGAAAGCCATTCATTCTGATTTGAAAGCCGGCAATTCGCTTCTGAACCGGATTGATTCCGGCCAGAGATGATTCCACCCTTATTTGAATAGCTATTGGTTCGCCACCAATTCCAACATGATTATTTTCCAGTCAACCCGGCGCCGGTGAAGCGGAAACTCGCGCATTCGATCCGCCAATGGGCGCGTCCGAAGGGGCGGGGCGACTAGCCTCTTCGTAAAAAAAACGCCCCGCGATTATCGCGGGGCTTAAGGAAGAACTTTATGCGCCGGTATTTCATGCCGACGCTCATGTGGGTTAGTCGGTTACGCGTTCAATGGTGAGTCCCGTAATGGTGAGACTAGTATCACTCTGTGTCCGAATTTGTATGAAAGCGTGCTGCAAGGATGCATGATCTGAGAATGTCGCAGGATCAAGCGTGTAAGAAGTCTCGCCTCCACCAGCATCAGGAGTATATTGTATGGCGCTCGAACTTCCCAAAACCGAATTTGCACCACCTGCTGTGTTATTGTTAATATAGAGATAAGCGGTCTTCGATCCGGTATAGTCTGAATACTGGATCGTTAGCTTAACCTTCGCGGAGAAATCAAACTCTCCATCAGCTACATTACTAGAGCTTGTTGTCTCAATAGTAGTGGCGCTGCCAATAATGAAACGCGCGCTAGCCAACACTATACCAGTTTCTGTCGCCACAACAGTGCCTGCCGTTCTCCTAATGGAGAAATAATCTGTCCCGGCGGTTTTACCGCTTATATCAGTAATGATGGTTCCATCAGGCGCCATGTATATAGTATCGTTATTGCCAGCGGTGAAAGTCTTGCCAGCTCCAGCGGTCCAGGACAGGATGGTATTACTGGTTACCGCTTCCACTGTAACACTATATGTAGCTGTAACTTGCGCGCCACCGGCTCCATTATAAGAGGTGGCGGTTACCGTTACGGACCCGGGGCTTACTCCCGTTAACTGACCGGTAGCGGTATCTATGGTTGCTTTAGATGTGTCATTAACAGACCAGTCTACCTCTTCACTTGCGCCTACCGGCTGTACTGTCGCTGTAAGCTGGATTTTAAATCCAGACTTTACCGTATTCGGTCCGCCAATGGTTATACTTGCAACCGGAGGGATTTCATCCAGTATATTGAATTTAAACTCGCCATACACAGCCGCATTTGTTGTTGACGCCGCTTTGACCGTCAACGCTCCGGCGCCGGTAAAAGTTACCAGACCGGATTCACTTACCGAGCCATTATCCCCTATCTTGGTCCAGGCAATGTCGTCCGTGGCGTTTACCGGCGTAAACGCGGCGCTTAATTGAATGCCTGCGGCGGGTACATCGGCTAAGACCCGTATATCATCAAATCCGGTTCCGGGAGTCGCTCCTGCCGCAGATAACGCAATCGCGGCAGCCGGCGCCGGCGTATAACTTCCGGCGGGCGTACTTGCAAACAGTTGGGCAGTCCCTTCCGTAATAACGACATTGGAAATTTCAGCCTCGCAGTCGGTAAGCATGAAACCAACATACACCTCGCCGCCCAGGACAGGATCGGCTTGGGTAGACCCTTCCGCGACGCTCCTGGTCCCTTGAGCCATCACTTCGCCTGTTTTTGGATGTTTCATCTGGATGGTATACGTCGTGTCCGCCCGGCTCACAACATAAACATATTCATGGCTATACTCTGCCGGGGTAAAAAGGGTGTTAGGAGGGGGATAATCGGTGCTACTTGTAGTATTCCCAGCCCTGCTCCCCAACATTCTGAAACCAGTGCTGCGGGGCGCCCTAGCGCCGACAAAACGGAAAGGCGTTTCCGCTGTGGTCCCGTTCTCATAATTGATAAACGCGCCGATAAACGCCCCTTCCCAAGATTCGTCTCCAGTGGTGTCACCGAATCCCGTGACTTTTACTCGCGCACTCAGACTAAAATCGCCTGAAACCGGCTTGTTGAGATATACAAAAAGGTTGTCCTTCATTTCCGCCGGCGGATTGGCGCTGGGGAAAAGAGCCGTCGGATTTTTATTGTTAATCACATACCGGCCGGTTGTTGAGTCAATTGTGGGCAAGGTTGTTGTAACACCTTGGGGAGGATTTGCTCCCTGGTAGTATACCATCAGCTTGATTTCAGTAACATTTATTGTAACGCTCGCGGTTGCGGGAGCGCCGTCCGCTTTGTCGCCCGCAGTTGTCGCGGTTATGGTCGCTGTTCCTTCGGCGACACCAGTCACCGCGCCAGTGGAAGAGTCTACTGTAGCGACTGCGGCGTCGCTGCTGCTCCACGCGACCACCTTATCCGCCGCGCTCACGCTGGACGGGCTGACAACCGCAGTGAGAGAAAGTGTAGCCCCCATGTTGATTGATACGGTTGTGTCGGCAACCGGCGCGTCGCCATTCATTATGGCAACGCTTTCCACCTTGGACGGTTCTGCGTCGATGTTTATCGTAACCTCAGCGGTCGCCGCTGTCCCATCGGACTTCTTGCCATCGGTAGTTGCCGTTATGACAACCTGGCCTGCGGCAATGGGGTGTACCAAACCCGTATCGCTCACCGTCGCCAGTTCCGCATTAGATGATGACCAAGTTGCCGTTTTGACTTCGGTAGTATCCGCAGGCAAAACCCCCGCGCTCAATTGAATATCAGCGCCCCCAACAGCCGCCGATAGTGGAGCGGCAACTTCCACGTTGTTATACGTAATAACCACAGACGTAATCGGGATGTCCTCATCGCCGCCGCCTGTATTACATCCCATAACCAGTAATGCCGCTACAGCGCATACTGCCATGACACATTTCATTTTCCGCATATACTTCTCCTTAACAAAAATATGTTCACAGGTTTATACCTGATGAATCCCTTAATTAACCCGTATTTCTACGCTCCAATCCGCAAGCCCCGGATCGCGGGACACCGCCATTATCACCGCATAATCTGAAGCGGAGTCTTGTATGCGAGTGGAACCCGTAATAGTAATCTGCGCCTTTTTCCAGCCGGTTTCTTCGTTGCCTTCCATAGGTTCAAGCGTCAAATTCCCGGCGGCCGCCGGAGGAATAATAATCTGCCAGTCAAAATAGCCGTTATCCGCATAATCGGGAGTGAATACCGGTACAAGCGTTGCGGGAGCGTTAGCTCCAAACTGAGCTGAATTATAGGTGGTATTTGTTCTGCTTGTAGCGGGTAAGGACGGATGATTACTCAAAGCGACCGCGCTATTAGTATTGTAGCGGTACATATCTATTCTCACGCTTTCAACCGCGACATACGCAGGCTCGGTCTCCGGCGTTTTAAACAAAGGCTCGCCGGTTTTGTCCTTGTTATCCCAAATTGAGATCTCCGAAAACTCCACCGACGAACCGAGCAACGCGATGCCCACGTAGACGCTCTGTCCCAAAAGAACGCCTTCATTGACCGAAGCGGTGTCCAGAAACGCTTCGTTGAGCTTTGCGCCGGTCTTGCTGTCATAAATACGGAAAATAAACGCCACTTCGCGGTTTGAGTTGTCCGAAGCGACGCGATTCGCCTGCTGGCGCACGACTTCAAGAATACGCTCCTGTTTGTACGTAGGCTGGCGGGCGTTGAGCCAGTATTCAGGACGGGAGTTGCCCGCGTCAGAAGTTCTTGTAGGTCCTGTTGACCACGTTCCGGCGGACGAGCTTGCGTCTTTGAAATAGGGGCGTATGGCGGGGCCCCCGGCGGAATTGCCGTCCGCAGTGTCGTTGGTGCGGAAAAGCAAACCCGCGCCTTTTTCTCCGGTGGCAAACTCCACATGATCAACTTCTTCAGTACCGGCTTTGAGGACCGGCGTTCCGGTAAACGCGCCGAAAAAGAAGCCTTTGCTGCTGGAATCGCCTGCCTTTACGGTCATAAGAACCCGCGCCCGCAAGGTGAATTCCCCTTCCAAAGGCTCTGTATAATGGATAAACTGTACGTCAGTGAAACCGCCGGAATCCAGCTTCGAGGTTGACACCAAGGGTCCGTCTATAAGGTACTTCCCGCGCTTGCGGGCGTCCGCGTCAAGCGCGACATCTCCGCCGTCAGACTCGGCGGGTCTGCGCCCAAAAGTCTCCGGCGTCATAAACGTCCCTTCCTCTAAATCGAAGATGCCGCCTGGCATGTTGTAAAGCGTCAAGCCGTCATCTACGATCAGATCGTTTTCCTCGCCGTCGTCATCACCGCCATTTCCGTCATCTACCGAAAGAGTCACGTCATTGGGCTCAAATGTCTCCGCGCATCCCGCTAGCAAGCAAAACGATCCTGTTATAATGATTGCGCCCAATAGATATTTTATATTCATCATCTCCCCCTAATCCCACAAACCTCTCGCCCCGGGCATCACCAAATCGTATACATCTTTCAACTGCATAAACCCGTTGAGTACATACGCTCCGGTAGCGCCGATTCCGTACGGTTCGCCGCCATCGTTCGATTGCATGACAAGAAAATTGCCTTGTATGGCGCTGTCGAAAGGCGCGACGCCGCCCGCATAATACGGAATAATCGAAGAAACCATGTTAGCGGCCGCCGTAAGCGTTCTGCCCGATGTGTTGATAGTCCGCGATTCGTCCCACCAATACCCGCTGGACGGCGTTTTCGCTTCAACTCTGTCCCGATCACGCGGAGCGTTGGACGAATAGAGAGAGACAATCTGGGTGATAACCGCGTCAAGTCCGGTATAACCGGCGGAGCCTGCGCCATAGATCGCATAGTTCCCCGGCTTGTTCGCGGTGGGACTGTCGTCTTCTATGGTACCGCCATTATCATAGGAAGTGCAGTGAGTGAGCAGTATCGCCGGATCTGAATTGCTGGTAAAACCGTCCGCATCGTTATTAAAAGAAAGGCAGTCCACAGCTTCGTGTGTCACCGGAATCCCTTCGCCGCCCATCTTAAAACCATTTCCGCCAGAGCGCGAGGACTCTTCGGCAATGCCGTTGCCCCCGTATAACACGGACAATTCGGCGTTCAGGAATTTGCCGTTTGAATACGCTATGCAGTATTCCAGTTTCAACGCGCCGATGGCGCCGGTCTCTTTCTTGGCAAAGAGATCCCAGCCGTCATCCGCGTTATGGTGCGCCACGCACCACCTGAACACATTCCCCTCGCCGGAAGTCAATTTGGAAGCGAACCCGTCGGCGTCTTCACGAGACTCATCCATATTGGCAAATGACTCGCAGTACAGTATCTGATTATTGCTAGGCCACAGAGCCTTCGGCTCCGTGCTGGCGCCGCTGATCTGGATGCCGGTGTCGCCGTTGAAATAGGTCTTCACCCACTCCACAACATTGTGACTCCCCATCACCGTCAGCCCCTTGACCTTGTTCGGCGCGTTGCGGATATGGAGTCCGCTTATATACCAATAATCGCCCCGCAACTCAAAGCCGTTGGCGTTCAGATCTTTCCGGAAGTCTATGATCACCTTGTCACGCTCTTCCGCTATAATGTATTTATAATTATTCGCCGCTCCATTATTGTACCGGGGGATAGTGACCGAGAGCGGCGTATACACCCCATTCAGCATAATGATGCGCTGTCCCGGCTGTACGTATGCTATCGCCGTATTCAAATCCAGCGGGCTTTCCCGCGTTCCCGCATAATACGATCTTCCTGTAGGCGCGACATAAATGTCGCCGCCTGACACGCCGACAGCTTTCTTGGTCACCACAAAGGTCTGATAAACAGGAGTCGTATTGGCAAGAAGTTCGTTGGTCTCAACCTGCAAATGAGCCTGCAAATTACCCTGCTTGACTGAAGGCGTGAACACCGTGTTGAATACATTGTCCCCGTCTTTAAGCTCATGCCCCGGCACGGTGAAAAGCGTAAAAGGCTCGGCGCTCGCGTTGCTCTTTTCAGTTGTCCACGCTCCCGTGTAGTTTTTCACCTCTCCGCCATTTAACCTGACGCTTAATACGCCTTCCACATTGGAGCGGGCGTAGAGCGTATAATCGGCTGTGGAAGCGGTCGCCGGAGACGTTAC
Organism: Treponema sp.; assembly: GCA_031265845.1. Lineage (GTDB taxonomy): Bacteria > Spirochaetota > Spirochaetia > Treponematales > Breznakiellaceae > JAIRKH01. The sequence continues at coordinate 12,409 of JAISCC010000092.1, read as the reverse complement.
GGAAAAGGACGGCGCATACAATTCCGGCTCAAGCGACACAAGCGGGGCGCAGTCAGACGCATCGGCTTCTTCATAACGGATATTTGTTATGGTGACTTTCGCGTCGCGGCATGCAAAAAAGCCCACGTAGTATTTTTCTTTATTAATGGAAAAGAGCATATTTTCGCCGTCCGGGAAATAGAGTTCTCCGGCTTTGACAACGCCTTTGTCAACCACCAGATCGTTGTACTCAAGTATCGCGCCGTCAGACGGCTCGCGGGCTTTGGTAACGCCCTTGCCAACGCCTTTGGGCGGCGTAATCTTCGCCTTAAATCCTGAATTGGTTTTTTCAAGCATGACGCTGTAGGTCAAGCCCGCAGTGGGAAAGTCGGGACGCGCTTCGATGCCGGCTCTGCCCGTACCGTACATGGAATAGTCGGCGAATTCCCTGGGCAAATAGTAAAATTTCGCCTTGGACGCATCCGCGACCGTATCAGCGTTGTCGACCGCATCGCCGATTGGGTCTGTTACGCCGGTGCGCCAATAGACGCGCGCGCCGCGCTTGACGCCGCCGACCATTATCATGTTGCCGGAACCCCCGGGACCATCGGCTCTTCCCTTGCCCGTATAGTACATGCCGTTGGTGGTGTTGGCGGTGTTGCTGGGGGAGCCGTCTTCGGTATTGACGCCGGAGCGTATGCCTTCCATCGTGGCGTCGTAGGTTTTTCCGTCGCTGCCCGTCCATATATATTGAGGCACATAGTCACGCGCCATGACGCCCCAGCCTTCCTGCCCGTTCAGATCGGTCTTGCCGTTGGAAAAGCCGTAGGTTTCCACATAGAAATCAGCGCTCAACCGGAAATTTTTATTCTTGTCCACTTCTTTAAAAAAATACGCGATGCCGTCTTCGCTTCCGGCTATTTTTCCCGCGTTATTGCTGGGGTTTGTGGACGTTATGGTGACGCTTCCATTTGCGGCGAGGTTGTCGTCTATGATACAACCGGGCTGGTGGGCGGCGTTGCTTCCGTTCGCTTCTCTTGAAGAGGTGCCGAATGACAGCCTGTTGAGATTCGCGCTGGTCAAAGCCACTTCAACAAATCCTGTAGGATTATTTTCTCTATAGAGTCCGCCTTCCGGAGACAAATTGCAGGATAGTATAATAAATATAATAATAGACGCAACAATAGCTCCACTAACTAAACGAGTCGCTTTTATCGCCATATTTCCTCCATAAAACGCCGCGCACGTTAGAATGCCTCTCCCGTACAAGGCGGATAAAAACTCATGCGTAGGCAAAAACTTCACGCAAGGTAAAAATCCCCCGCGCAAAATAAATGATATATGCTTAAAAAGTTAAAAAGCCGATAAGTTTTTTCATTTTTCAGTCATTTTCGTTGTGTATGCGGCGCAATGACAGAAAAATACAATAATCAAACTGAATATTTTCGGCATTGCGTTTTATTGTGCTGATAGCAGGAGATTTATATGTTAAGAATTAACGGCATGATAAAAAAAATAGGCGCGGCTGGCATTGCCGGCGCACTGGTTTTAATGGCGCTGCCGGCGTGGGCTCAATCGCAGACTTTTTCCGTGTCCGGCGATCTCACTACCATATATACGCTTGGCAACGCGGAGACGGCGCAGGAGATAAGCGGGAAAGGCGACGGCGCGTATGAGAGGGAGAAAAACGGGCATTACATCAGCGGCAATGTAATCATCTCTTATAACCCTGTTTCGTTTCTTGAAGGTTATTTTAAGATAACGGCGACGGGCAGGTCAGGCTCCTTCTATGAGCCGCTCCAACTTGAGGCGTTGGGGAAAAGCGAGTTCGGCGTTTCATTTGATTCAGTCTATGGAAAAGTGAATGTTTTCGACGCTTTATCCCTTGAACTGCCGGTACAGGCGTTGCTGAAAGCGGGAAAATACAAGACCGAGTCCTCGTATTTTGGCAGAATTTCAAAGTATGAAACGGAATCCGTCTTGTATATGCTCAAAACCGCCAACACCTATAATTATGAGCTTGAATTGCAATACCTTCAGGGGCAAAATAAACCGCTGATTTCAGGCGCGTTTACGAGCAATTTCAAATTTGACGAAGCTGTCCCCCGTCTTTACGACGTTGACGGCAGCGTTTCTCCGCACGGAGAGCCTGTGTTGGGGAAATACGCGCCGGCTTTGCTCGCTTCGCTGAAACTGCATAATCTCTCCCTTGCCGGCAATCCGCTTTCGGCTGAAGGACTGTACGCGATGAATGGAGCCGGCATTTATTCGGGCAATTCGGCGGGATTCGCCGCCTGTTATACGGTCAACGCCGCTCCGTCCATCAGCATTCCATTGGGATTCAGCATAGGTTGGTTTGAAAAGAATATTGATGTTTTGAGCGGCGTTGCGGATACGGCTCAAACGCGCGCCACCACCAATTTTCGGAATACGCTGGCGGCCGGCTTTGGAGCGGGGGTGCGTTTTGCTACGGGCGATATAGACGTGAGCGCGAATCTTGCGGGCGCGTATTATGGCGTCCAGCATATTTACCGTGATCCGCTGTCGATAATCTCGCTGTCTCTCGACGCCCAATGCGTGTATAGAAACCGCTTTCTGCTTGGCGCGGGGTTTGTCGCGGGCGCTTTGACGGACGCGCTGTGGCAGACCTCTCCGGGCGTGCCTTCCGACCGCGACAATTACAGCAACACGTTCACGTTTGCGGAAAACTACGGCTTTGAAGTGTACGCCGGAATCAAATTTATGAATAATGGGCGTTTTATTATCGGCTTCAATACAAACAAGGGGCTGGCAATGAACACTACGTTGGAAAGCAGAGCTGACGGACAGATAAAATACAAGCAGCTTGACGCTTCCGGCCCCAACGCTCCTCTTGAAACGGGCGGTTTATTTTTCAAAGTTGTGATGACTTTTTAATTCCATTTTGTTCTTAATGCGGGGGAAATGCGGGTTGCGCGCGCGTTTAGGCGGCGTCTGTTTTTTCCCCGGCATTTACTTTGATATTTTGGAACAGCCTTATATATAAAATATAATGCAACATGAGCGCAAAGAGGAGCAAATAAGTGTTTGAACGAAATATCACCTCATTCGGCGCAATCGGAGACGGGCGATATGACAATTCGGAAGCCTTTTTCGCCGCATGTAACGCCGTAAAAGAAGCGGGCGGCGGAATCCTTCATGTCAGCGCGGGTATATGGAAAACGGGACCCCTTGAATTATTTTCCAACACGAGCCTTGTCCTTGAAGAAAATAGCGTGATTAGTTTTATTCCCGACCCTGATCGTTACAAGCCTGTTTGGACGCGATGGGAAGGCGTCGAATGTTACGGAATGCACCCGCTTGTTTTCGCCGACAATCAGGAGCGCATCCGCATTACCGGCAAAGGCGCGTTTGATGGTTCAGGCGCGGTGTGGTGGGCGATGTTACAGGAAAAACGCAAAAACGGTCAGAAATCGCCGACAACGCCGGGCGAGCGGGCTTTGTCCCGCCTTAACCCGGGATATGAAAAACAGCCATCCGGAGGCGGCAGCCGGGAAATGCAGTTTTTGCGGCCTCCTCTTATGCAATTCAGGAAGTGCGCCAGCATTTATCTTGAAGGATTTTCATTGCGCAATTCGCCGTTTTGGACATTGCATCCGGTGTTTTGCGCTGATGTTACGATACGGGATATACACATAACCAATCCCGCCGACGCTCCTAACACCGACGGCATGGATATTGATTCTTGTGAAAACGTGCTGATTGAATGTTGCGAGGTCGCCGTGGGCGATGACGGCATTGCGATTAAATCCGGTTCCGGTGAAGATGGCATAAAAGCAAGCAAGCCTTCGCAAAACATTGCGGTTAGGCGTTGCATCGTGAAAAACGGACATGGAGGCATTGTCATCGGAAGTGAAACCGCAGCCGGCATTTTTAATGTTACCGCCGAAGATTGTCTGTTTCAGGGAACCGACAGGGGCATACGCATAAAGACAAGGCGGGGACGGGGAGGTCAAATCAGCAATTTGCATTTCAGGCGTTTAACTATGGAAAACAATCTTTGCCCGGTGGTCATTAATATGTTCTACCGGTGCGGCGCGGCTTTGTCAGACGGATGGTTTACGCTTGAGACTCTGCCGGTAGTCTATACAACGCCTTCGATAAAAAATGTTGTCATTGAAGATATAAAGGCGACCGGATGCAGAGCGTCAGCCGGTTTTATAGCCGGACTTCCCGAATCGCCAGTTAGAAATCTGTCTATTTCAGACAGCGAGTTTGTTACAAACGAAAGCGATCCAACTCATCCTGATGAATCGGATATGTTCTTAGGTTTGCCAGAGGCAAGCGCCAAGTCTTTTCGGGTGATCAATGCGTATGAACCGGTGTTTTTCAATGTCAAATTTTCGGCGGAGTCCGCCGACTCTTGACTTAGCTTTTTATACCGCAAACAGCAACAATCATTATACAACAGAGCCTATTCCAAAACCAACCCGAACTTCGTTAGCCGAATGTAATTCGCCGAATGTAGTTCGCCGAACGAAGTTCGGGTTTTGGAATAGGCTCAACACGTCATATAAAACGCTAAAGTGAATGTGCGCTATTATCGCCGGAACAGTTTTGTTTTCCCTAACAGCGGGATGAATCGCGCTCCGCTGTTAGGGTTTCGGCGAAACGTCTTGTCCATACCTTCACAAACAGGCCGTGATATGGTATAGTTATGGCATGAATGAGCGATTAGATTCCATACTGACGCAATATCCAGAATCGGTGAATAATCAGAACAAATACCGCGATTTAATGAAAGAATGCTCTCAGCTCGGCGAAATTGCGGCGGCGCAAAAACGTTTTTACAGAAAGAATCCACTCTAAAATGAGGGAACTCGCCAGAGAAAAACTAAAGAGGTGTCACAATGCAAAAAAAACCTTTCAAAGAAAGCCTTATCGGCGAGAGGGTAGAACTTAGGCGGCCTGCGGCGACGATGGAACATGCGAAGGAAATGTTCGCGTTGCTTATCCGGAACGAATTTTTTTATCCTTGGCGGTTGTCGCTTGTCGAACTGAAGTCAGCGGAAGAGTGTTTGGCTCTGATTTTGCGGCGGCTTGGGGAATTCGATGCAATGCGAAGCGTCTATTACGACATATATGCCGACGGCGTCTATATAGGCGAGGTTTATGCGCGGGACATCGACTATTCCTCGAATGCGGTCAAGAATTTCGGGTATTTCATGGACAGCCCTTTTACGCGCCAGGGGCTTGCGACCGAATCCGTGCGGATATTGGAAACAGAGCTTTTTACAAACGGAGTTCACAGGATATGCCTGTTCTGCCACTTCTTCGACCCGGCGGTATTGAACATGGCGTCAGAGACGGTGGCCAAAAAGCGCGGATACACTTTTGAAGGAACCAGCCGCGACGCCCTTTACGACAAACGCAACGACCGGTATGCCTCCGAGCGCATGTTTTCCAAGCTGTCGACCGACGACGACAGCATGAAGTTCTAGTCCAGCCTATATAAAGATCGCCTGAAGCCTTACATTTTTAAAAGGAGCGTTGAAGCTCACGAAGCGCATCCTTTAATTTCATATAATATAATGAAATATAATCCTATGAGAGATACAGGACTCGAACCTGCCGCCTTCAGCTCCGGAGGCTGACGCTCTATCCACATGAGCTAATCTCTCGCGTTGTGTATATATTACAACGATAAAAAGCGAATGTCAAGTAGGCGCCGGTGGCATTACGACAAAATCCATCTCACAATGGTTGTTCTGTGGAGGAGACGCAAGCGCAAGGAACGAGACGCCGCCTAAAATTAGGTTAAAATAAATTCTAGAGAAGAAAAGAATGGTTTGATAAAACTGGCAATAATAATTATCGGCATATTGGGCGTTTCAAAAAAATATGGACATAGAAAAATAATAACAATATTATCGATAATATTTATGGTGTTGATAAGTCTTATTAGCGCTATGGGTCTTATGATGGCGTAAAACGGTTATAATCAACAATGCAATTATCCGTTGACGTATACCTGACTAATTTAGTTGATTTTTGAATGATTTTTATTGGTTTTCTAATATTATGTTTGACATGATTGAAAGAAAAAGTTAATTTATAAAAGAGAACCTCTTAAAACTCCGATTGAGTTTCGAGAGATTCCTAAAAGTGCTCCCGGATTCCGGCCTTGACGCCCGACCACCCTGGGATGCGGCGGTGAATAGACAAGGCGACGCCTATTCCGCGTGAGTTCGCTCTCCCTAGCCCCTACTTTTATTTTCTTACATACACAATTTAATTTGGCTGGCGCAGTTCCCTCTCCTGATAAAAAATGTCTGCGTAATTAGTATGGTTATATCGGAAAAGGCGATTACACAAACACCAGTATCGCCAGATACGCGGCGCAGAAAACAACAACGCAGACTTTTCTGAAAGTACGTTCCCGCTTGCTGCCAGTAACAATATTCGCTATATGATAAAATTTTCCATCCAGAGGATACAGCCACGGAACGCCCTTGCGGTTGAACGTATCCGCGAATAAATGGCTTGTCCAGCCGATGCAAAAACCAAGCCACATGCTGAATAGAATATTGACCAGCAAATTTGCTGATATATACCCAATAATGTAAATAATCGGCAACAGGATTATCAACAGCGCAAGACCGCTGTGAGTACCCTTTCTATGTTGGGCGATGGGCAGGAGCAGCCGGATAAGGCAGACAAGGGTAAAAACCGCGAGAACCGGAAACAGGACATTGACCGGACGGATCAGTTTGTCGATAAAGCATAAATAAACGGCCAAGCTCAATGACAACGCGCCGAAAAGAGTTATCGCCGATTTCAGAAACAGCCGTACAGCCCTGCCGCCTTTGCTGTTTGGCAGATCTATATCCGGTCCGAGACTGCCTGCCACCGCCGGCAGTACGCCAATCAGAGGGTAATACACATGCTGAGAGCCTATGCTAAAGCCGAATTTTTTCTCCGCAATGCTTATGGCGACAGGAATGGCTCCGCTTAACCCTCCTACAATCATATGAGTATATCCATTCATATTACTTGTTCCCCTCTTTAAAATTTGACACAAGTTTCTTAAACGCATCGCTGTTTTCAATTTTTGACAACACATCGTCCGGCGGCGCTGGCGGCATTTCCGAAACGTACGCAACACGCGTTTTGGAAGCGCCGAAGGCATCGACGACGCCATCCTCACGCGCCTGTATCGCGCCCTTGCTTAACCGGAATGAAACGCCGTTGATGGTCAATTCGGGAAACCGCCGCCTGAAGCTTTCCAAAATCTCTTGTTGCTTGGTCTGCAAAATCTGTATCCATCCCGGATGATCCGCCTCAATAAGCACAATATTTCGCTCAAGCTCAACAATTTGGGTGTGATCCACCGCCGCAGGGATTCGCTGCTCTCTGGCGACGGCAGCCCATGAGGTGAATACCTTCGAAATGCTGCGGGCGTTGCGCCCGGTGTATTCATCAAAAAAAATTGAAAGAAGATCGCCCGCTCTTTTCATCATTCCATCCTTGACAGACTGCCTCGGGACATGTTGTAGACAATGGTGTCAGATGTACGGTACCGCTGGTAAGGCTCCTCCGGCAAAAACGTGTAAAACACCTGCTCATAGTCAGGCAGGACTTCAAGAAATCTGCGGCGTTTTTCAGGGTCAAGCTCCAAAAGCACGTCATCCAACAACAGGACCGGCTTTCTTCCACTCATATCCGAAAACCGCTTCGCTTCCGCGACACGCAACAGCAAAACAAGAAGCCGCCGCTGTCCAGTGGAAGCGTTTCGTGCGAATTCAACGCCGCCGCAGGTAAACACATACTTGTCACGATGGGGTCCCATTCTCGTAGCGCCAAAAGAAACGTCTCCTTCGCGGCGTTTTTTCAACAACTCAATGATCGCTTCTTCTCCCATCTCTTCAAAATCACAAACTGTTGCGGCTGCGTTTAGCGCCGCGTCTGACGCCACTCCGCGCTCGCCGCCGTCCGCGCTGCGGGTTTGACGCGCATTCCACGAAGGAATATACCGCACTTCAATATCGCCAATACCCGAAACATACGTATACAGCGGCGTAAACGTCTGGGAAAAAAGCAGGGCGGCGCCAGCGCGTTTTTTCATAATCTGTATGCCATATTTCGCCAACTGCGGATCAAGCGCATCAAGCAACCGCGTTTTGTGAGAAGAGTCGCTTCCATAATCTTTCAGCACGCTATTTCTGGTTTTGAGAATTTTCCGGTAATTGCGAAGATCGTCCAGGTACATGGGGTCGTAAAGGCTCTGGCTTTGATCGAAAAACCACCGCCTGTCTTCCGGCGCGCCTGCGGCAAAGATCATATCTTCATGGCAAAACACAATGCACGGCGCTATAGAAATGAGATCTTTCCGGTCTTCGACTTTTTTTCCATCAACAACAACGGTCTTGCGGCTGTTTTCTATTTTCACCAGAATTTTTTCATAGAACGGCGATGCGCCCAGCGCCGCCGGCGCAAACCGCGCCATCGCCGAGCAGCCTTTGCTTTTTTTTTCTTCGCCCCTTTCAGCGTCGTGAGCATCGTCAGCAACGCCCGCATACTCGTTTTTACGAACAAGCTCACGGTCGTTCACCGAACGGAACGATGAGGCGTATGAGCAGAAATAGACGCCTTCAAGGAAATTGGTCTTTCCCTGCCCGTTTTCACCAACTAAAAAAACATCTTTCGCTTGAGTGTCAACTTCAGCGTCCCGCAAATTTCTAAAAGAGATAAAGCGCAACGATGATATAAGCATGTCGCTGGACTAAGGCTGCATGGGCATCACAACATGCAAGAAGTCGCTTTCCGGTTCCGGTTTAATAGTCACCGCCTTGCCGGGATCGGTAAAATAGACGCTTATATCGTTGTCGCTCATCACCTTGAACGGTTCTTCCACATACCGGTAATTCATGGCGATTGAAACCGCGCTTCCGTCGTATTTGCATGGAATTTCCTCATTCGCAACGCCAAGATCGCTTTCTTCAGACGCTATCGAAAGTACGCCGGGCGTCAAGCTCAAATAGATGCGGTGCGATTTTTCAACAAACAGCGACACGCGCTTGAGCGCGTCAAGCGTCTCAATGCGGTTTAAGGTAAAGCAATGCTCGTGAGTTTCAGGAATAACGCGGTGGTAGTTGGGGAACTGCCCTTCAATCAAAACAGACGAAAGGTTATACGAACCGAACCGTACAAAAATGATCTTGTCCGTGACGGAAATCGAAATAACCCCTTCGTCTCCAGCCCGCTTTATAATGATGGTAAGTATCTTCGGCGGCACAATAACGCCTGAAAAATCAGGCGCGTCATCATCAATCTCCTTGCTTATAAAAGCGAGCCGCCTGCCGTCGGTAGCGACCATATTGACTTTGGGCCCGTCTTTCTCAAACAAAACGCCAGTCATAAAATAGCGGGTCTCATCGTCGGAAACGGCGAATACGGTTTGATGTATCATTTCCTTAAAGTTTTTTATAGGTATAGAGAAGAATGATTTTTCATTCGGTTCCGGAAACACGGGGAAATTTTCGGAGGCGATGCTTCTGAGCTGGAACTTGACCTTCTTAGTCGTCGGCTTTATTATGACCATTGTGTCGACATGCTCAAATTCCAATTCTCCTTCCGGTATGGATGATAAAATTCCTAAAAATTTATCACAAAACACAGTCGCGGCGCCCGGTTCTATCACGGAAACCGGAACCTTTGTCTCAAAGTTGACCTTTATATCGGTGGCTTTGATGACCAATGTGTCATTCGCCGCTTCAATATAAATATTAGACAAAATAGAGATGGCGTTTTTTGAAGCGATAATCTCCTGGGCTATCCCAATCTCTTTGAGCAGAACACTTCGCTCGCAAGAAAATTTCATTTCTTTCTCCTTTCTCTTACTATTATAAAAGTTATATATATATAATAATAGTAATAATAAGATGCCATAACATGTGTATAAGGGGTCTATCTCATTTTAGCTCAAACTGTTGCGGTTTTCACAAATTTGGGAAAAGACTTCCTCTATTCCACAGTACCCACCGTCTTTTTTATAAATACACCGGTTCTACCGTATTATACATAAGAATTCACAAATTTGCAAGTGATGTTTTTCATAAGGTTTTGTTTCAAAACCAACTGATGTTGGAGCAAGCTCGTTTATAGTCACCCTTTGGCGTTGTACTCCTTTATCATTCTGATAAGGCTCTGTATGGTTGAATCAAGCGTGGGGTCTGTTTGTATACGCTCTCTGATCTTGTTGCATGAGTGCATCGCGGTTGTATGATCCCGTCCGCCGAAAGCCTGCCCTATCTCGGTCGTGGAAAATTCGGTGATTTCACGAGAAATATAGATGGCAAGCTGGCGCGGAAACACCACATTTTGGGACTTTTTCTTTCCTTTCAGATCAGTGGGCGTTATTTTGAAATGCTCCGCCACCACCCGCTGAATAATGTCTATAGACATGTTGGTCTGCTTGGGAGCCGCGAATACGTCTTTGAGCTGTTGCCGCGCAATCTCAACCGTGATGGTCTTTCCCACCAGATCCGCGTATGCAATCAATGTGGTGAGGGCCGCTTCAAGATCGCGGACATTCGAGGAGACGTTTTTGCTTATAAGCGCAAGCACCTCATCGGGAATAGCTACATTTTTCGATTCCGCCTTCTTTTTAAGGATGGCGTAGCGGGTCTCGTAGTTTGGCGGCTGGAGATCGATGTTGAGTCCCCGTTCAAACCGGGAGCGCAAGCGATCTGAAATTTTTTTCAATTCCGTAGCCGGACGGTCGCAAGTGAAAACAATCTGCTTGTTCGATTCGTACAAGGTGTTGAACGTATGAAAAAGCTCTTCTTGAAGCCCTTCTTTTTCCTGCACAAAATGAACGTCGTCCATAAGCAGCACGTCAACGTACCGGTATTTCTTTTTGAAGGAACTCATGTTTTTTTCTTTAAGAGCGTCGACATACTCATTGAGAAAGGCTTCAGTGTTGATGTACACAATTTTTGTTTCAGGAGAATTGGCGTATACATAGTTGCCGATTGCCTGCAAAAGATGCGTCTTTCCAAGCCCCACACCGCCGTATAAAAAGAAGGGATTGTAGGTGACGCCCGGATTCTTCGCTATCGCCAGCGCCGCGTTCGCCGCAAAACTGTTGTTGTCCCCGATGACATAGGCGTCGAAGCTGTAATCCAATTTTAACTGTGGATGCCGCTTCTGGACGCTCTGCGCACTCTGCACGGGCGGAGCCGCTGGAGCGTCTGTTTTTTTCATTTGATGCGAATCATCGCCGCCTCGCTTTTCCTCTTTGAATTCACCGGATGATTTCCTTGCTTGAGACTCCGGTTCAGTCCGCTCTGATTGAACTATTGTTTTTTTTGGTTGTTGAACAATCTCAAAAACAAGCGTCATGTCTTTTTCTATTATCAGCTTGAGTTTTTCTTCAATGCGGATGTTATACCGCCGCTTCACTTCCTCGCGATAAAAATTTGACGGCACGCCCAGAATAATGGTGTTTTCTGTTGCGCCCCGGTACTCCATGAGAGTGAACCAGCGTGAAAATTCCTGTTCGCCGAGTTCTTCATACATTTGATTCAAGGTCTCTTTCCAAAAAAATTCGTAATCCCAGTCAGCCATGATATGTCCTTATTCGCAGTGGGGCTTGCCACAGATGGTTGCTTCCCAGTTGGCGCGTTTCCTTGCGGAACAAACCTCGCGCACGACGTGGCGCTTTCAAAACGCCCGCCCCGAAGAGCGTTTCTTTTTAGGGGCGGGGGAGGTTCATGTGGTTTTCTTATTCCGAAATCTCTGGAAATTCACGGATGTCCAGAGATTTCTTTATATAAATTCACAACTGTTCACAAGTTTTGCACAATGGCTGACAGTATAGCATACTTGATGATTTTTGTCACACCAGATCGCGGAATTTTTTGATTTTATATCAATATATTGTATAATAACAAGTTATATAACATATTAACAGGTTTTCAAAATTCAAATTGTGAATTTTGTCTGAATTTTACTTTATTTTTAGGTTTTGAACGTTACATAAACAAGTTTGTTCACAATTTATACACAATTGTGAGCCACTATACAGACGTACTATCGTTGACGGGGGTCTTGTGGGAGCCGCTCGCCAAGAATCTGCAAGCGGCGGTCGCCGCGATTGTCGCGTACAACACGCTTGACAAATAGAGCGTACATAATCATACTAATACCTAAAATAAGTATGTTTTGAGGACGGCGAGGGGCGTCCTTTTACGCAACGGCGGCGCCTATAGAAGGTAGTTCATGGCGAGCGCTGGAAAAGCCTGTATGGAAAAAGCGGCTGGCAAGGGGCTTTTCCCGTTAAATCTAACGCGGCTCTTTCAAAACTGTCGCCCTGCGCGTTTTGAAAGAGTCGGCGCGTCACAAAAGGAGCGTGGCATGAAAGGCGCAAACGCCTCATGGCGTATTGCAA
>JAISCC010000012.1 GCA_031265845.1 Treponema sp. | reverse complement strand
ATGGGAATCGATGAAAGAATTATATATCAAACTATAATTAATATAACCATTTCTATGGGCGTTTGCATTAGGATTTTTTTATATTTTATTGCCCCCCCCCCCCCCGCATTTTCTTACCTTAAATTATAATCGTTTTTTATACAAATATACTCGCAAGGCGAGATTGGTCCGTTCGCAGTCTCTCATCACCGTTATCCTGTCTGATAAGGCTCTTATCAAAAGTGATAAGGGCGTTGCCAGCGCTAATAAGAATCTTATCAGAAGTAATAAGAACGCTATCAGTACTAATAAGAACATTATAACAAGCGTCAAGGACGTTGCCTCGTCGAATAAGAACGCTGTCCTTTTGGATAGCGCCATATATAACCAACAAAAAAGGAGGTGCGTATGATACCCGCCAAAGAAGAGGATTTTGTGGACTGGAGCGAAAATCTTATTAACATTTCCATCGCCCACAAATCAGAATGGAAACTGCCTGAAGACAAACTGACGGAGCTGCAAACCTTGCATGACAGGGTGAAGACGTTGCATGAGTTGTGCAGAACAGCGTCCTACACCAAGATGGATATGCAGGAGAAGAACGAAAAGAAAGAGCGGCTTATTCATCTTGAGGAAGTTTTCGTGCGGAACAACTTGCAAAACAACGATGCGATGACCGACAACGGACGCAAGGAGTTGGGCATACCGATACACGACGACACGCGTACGCCTGTGCCTGCGCCTGACGGCATTCCAGAAATCGAAATTGAGACGCCGCATCCGCGAACCGTGCGGATCAAGTTTCGGGACGAACACGCGGCGCGTTGGGGCAAGCCCGAACACGTTCACGGGCTTGAGTGCGTGTGGGCGTTTCTGGACGAGCCGCCCGTCAAAGTGAAGGACTTGACTCATTCGGAGTTTGCGACGCGCAGTCCGCTGGAGTTGATGTTTGAGGAGGACGAGCGGGGGAAGAAGATGTATTTTGCGGTGCGCTGGGAGACGGGCGCGATGAAGAAGGGGAAGTGGAGCGACATTTTCAGCGTGATCATTCCCTGATGCGCCAAGAATGAAGCCGCCTTGCGCGGCTTCGCATAACACAAGGAAACTTGCCCGTATGGGCGGTTTATTATAAGGTTATGCGCCATAAAACAATTTTTATGAAGTCAAACGCATAACTTAAAAACTTTGTTACCAAAGTAAAGGAGTAAAAAATGGCAAAGAAAAAACATTGGCAGTTGCTGTTTTTTTATTGGTTGTTGGTGTATCTGCTTTTGCTCAGTATTCCATTGATAGAAGAACTATGTCAGAAGCGGGTGAATACTATGTTGTTTTTCATGCCTATGGACCCGGCGCTATTCTTCCAGATGGTGATCGAAGCAAGGCTGGACATGCTTTTGTTCAATTTATTTCTAGCCCTCCAAATGCAAATCAAACCAGCTTTGAATTGCGAGGAATGAATAGAGCGGAATTATGGTATGATCCGACAGATTGGGGTTCGGTAAGAAGTGAAAGTGTTGTCCTTCTTGGATTATCGCAACTATCACTTTCAGTGAGGGTAAATAGCCATGTATTTAACGCCGCCTCCAGGGTTTCGCAAAATTCCTGGTATTTTTTGGCGGTTAATGACTGTGTATCGTATGGAGCTAAAGTCGCCGCAGCGATAGGATTGAATACAGGCGCAAGATATACTTCTGATCTTAACACGTGGTATCCTATGGATTTTCTTCAAAGATTGATCAGTTCTAACTAAAATAGAGAGAGGTATGAAAAATGAAAAGGACTATTTTTGGATTATTGGCGTTTTTTGCGGTAGAAATTGTTTGTGCGCAGGCAAAACTCCCAATAGTGGCGGTAAATACATTTGACACGGTTGGTTCTGTCAGCTCTGACGAAGTGGCGGTCGTCACCGAGCTTTTTATGTCGCTTATAGATGAAGGCAAAAAGGTCAATGTGGTTGATCGCAACAGTTTTGACAAGATCGTCCAGCAACTGAATTTTCAAATTACAGACTGGTCTGACAACGACAAAGTGGCGCAATTGGGTCAAGCGTTGAATGTGGAATATATCATTCGGGGGCAAATAATGAAAATGGGAAACGCCATGTACTTGTCGGCGACCATGCTGGATGTCAACACCACCGCAATCATCGCTTCTGCACGGGAACAATTAGGCGGTTTTGACGAGTTGTTTGCAACATTGCCGAAATTGAGCCGACAACTATTGAATGGATTGCCGGAACCGAATTCCGCGCAGGTAAAACTCCCAATAGTGGCGGTAACTACATTTGACACGGTTGGTTCTGTCAGCTCTGATGAAGTGGCGGTCGTCACCGAGCTTTTTATGTCGCTTATAGTTGAAGGCAAAAAGGTCAATGTGGTTGATCGCAACAGCTTTGATAAGATCAGCCAGCAAATGAATTTTCAAATTACAGACTGGTCTGACAACGACAAAGTGGCGCAATTGGGTCAAGCGTTGAATGTGGAGTACATCATTCGGGGTCAAATAATGAAAATGGGAAACGCCATGTACTTGTCGTCAACCATGCTGGATGTCAACACCACCGCAATCATCGTTTCGGCGAGGGAACAATTAGGCGGTTTTGACGAGTTGTTTACAACATTGCCGAAATTGAGCCGGCAACTATTGAATGGATTGCCGGAACCGAATTATCTTGTGGGAAAATGGCGGACAAGCGACAGCAAATGTATTCTTGAATTCAAGGCGGATAGAACCATTATTGTCGAAAGATATGATTACGAGTATAATCTTAATAGTGGTGCCCGGTCGGATGGGCCAGTGGGAGAAGGAACCGCAAGCGGACAAGGATCCTATTCAACTGCTTATCCCGCAAGCGGAGGCTCCATAACTATAAACCTTCATTTGACAGGTCCTGCCGATATGACTAGGTTCTTCGGACAAGATGTTTCGTTTGAAAATTATAAAGATGGATTACACGAATACTATAGTCAATTTGCGTGGAACAATTCAACAAAAAACAGTTTTCGTTTATACTATAAGTATCATTATTATTCTTGGAAGAATGACCAGCAAGCAGGATTACCCACCTACCGTTATCGTTATGACTACGGTACGGACTATTCGCGGAATTACAAGGAATTCATCAGAATTCAATAAATACCCAACCAGCGGCGGCGCATTTGGAGACAAGCTATGGTAAAAAAAATTATTTTGCTGTGTATAAGCACTTTCGGTTCGCTTGCTTTACAAGCTGAACCCGTAACGGGAGAGCGTTTTATCGGAACATGGATCGCCACAATAGAATACAACCATTCTTTCGACACATACGAAATCACGTTTTCAACAGGAAACCGTTGCAATGTAAAAGTCAGCAATGATCGTTCTGAACAGGAAACATCGGGAAACTGGTCATGGGACGGCGCGTTCTTTCGGTTGAACGCCTTGTTTAGAAACGCAAACATCCCTTATCAGTATACTATCCAATGGTCAAGCGTCCTCGCTTTTGCCGAAAGCGCGGACGCCTTTTACATTATGGGCAAGCCCGCGGTCAATAGCCCGCAAATGCGCTTCACGTTCATCAAACAGGATAGTTTTGAACAGGACGCTCTGGCTCAAACATACGACGCCCTAAGCCGGTATATTCCTGATCGCTCAAAAGTAGCTATCGTTAATATCGCCACATCAGACTCTGATGAGGGGGCGTTTTTTCTTGACGAGCTTACGCTCCGGTTCGTTAACGGAAGAAAATACATTGTCGTAGACCGTCGTGATATTGAGGCGGCGCTGGCGGAACAGAATTTCCACATGTCAGGGTATGTAGACGATAATTCTGCCGTTTCCATTGGGAAATTCCTCGGCGCAAATGTGATTGTCACTGGAAGTATTAGCGGATATGGTTCTCGGAAACGGCTGGTTGTCAAGGCTCTTGACGTTCAGACAGCAAAAATACTATCAATGTCGTCAGTAGCTATATGAAACTGAAACATATAAAACGTATCGCCCTAAAGTTGCCCTAACTGCGCCTGACAGCCCTGCTTGCGCCTCGCCGCCCGTTGGTCGGCTCGATCTCCGGTATTTTGCAAGGCTGGTCGCTACGTTCCATTCCCACGCAAGAAAGCTGTTCCAAAAACTGTCGCCCTGGAGCGCGTTTTGGAACAGCTTTCGGTGTACATTACATAGCTTAATCTTCCTCTTCATGGACATGGAACGCGGCGGCGGCTTTGATCACCTCATCGGCGATTTTGCCGGAAATCGGCGCGTAGTGGTCGAACTCAACGCTGAAAGAACCGGTGCCGCTCGTGATGGAGCGCAAATCTATGGAGTACCGGAGCAACTCGGACTGGGGAACTTGCGCCCTAATCTCGCCAATGCCGCCAACCGTGTCCTGCCCCAAAATTTTGCCGCGCTTGCCGGAAAGATCGCTCATCACATCGCCCAAATATTTGTCTTCCACAAAGACCGTCAAATTGGTGATGGGTTCAAGCAGAGTCGGGCCCGCGTGTTTCATGGACTCACGAAACGCATTGCGGGCGGCAAGTCTGAACGAAAGCTCGTTTGAGTCAACCGGATGTTCCTTGCCGTCAAGCAAGCTCACTTCCACATCAACCACCGGATACTGCGCCATGACGCCGCGATCCATGGCGTCATGGACGCCCTTTTCAATGCCGGGAATGTAGCCTTTGGAAACAGAGCCGCCGAAAATCTTGTTGTTGAACTTGTACTGATCGCCTCGGGGAAGCGGAGAGATTTCAATCACCACCCTCCCAAATTGACCATGTCCGCCGCTCTGTTTCTTGTGCGTGTATTCGGCGGTCGCTTTTTTTGTAATTGTTTCACGGTACGGAACGCGAGGAATGTGCGTCTCAATCTCTATTTTGTGGGATGTCTTAATTTTGTCCAGAATAATAGTGACATGCAACTCGCCCATACCGGAAATGACGGCTTCCTTGGTTTCCGTGTTAAACGTATAGCGGAACGTCAAGTCTTCTTCAGCGGCGCGGATGAGAGCCGCGCCAAGTTTGTCATCGTCTTTTTTCGCCGCGGCATTCACCGCCACCGAATGCACCGGCTCCGGCAGACGCAAGGGCAAAAAGGCGAAGGACGAGCCGCCTGATGTAATCGTATCGTTGGTCTTGAGGCTTGCGGCTTTTGCGATGACGCCGACATCGCCGGTACTGATCTCGGATGTCTCCTCAAGCCGCTTGCCCTGGCAGAGAAAGAGCTTTCCGATACGTTCTT
This sequence comes from Treponema sp., assembly GCA_031265845.1. Classification (GTDB taxonomy): domain Bacteria; phylum Spirochaetota; class Spirochaetia; order Treponematales; family Breznakiellaceae; genus JAIRKH01. Next base: position 20,498 of record JAISCC010000012.1, on the reverse strand, counting down.
TTTTATTCTCGGACACATTGTACACTTCGGAATCCCCGGAAAGCGTTCCATTGATAACCTTTACCCATGAAAGTTTGCCGGAGAATTGATCGTAGGTCGTCTTGATTACAAACGCCGCCAGCGGCAACGCAGGATCTATGGAAATATCCTTCTTGCCGCCTTCCCCGTCAACCACAACGTCTTTTGCGGTTTTCGGACAAGGCGCAATATCAGCGATGAAGTCCAAGAACGGAATAAGACCGGAATTCTTAACCGCCGCCCCCACAAACACCGGCACATATTTATGATCCGCAATGGCTTCAATGAGTCCCGTGTGCATTTCTTCGGCGTCAAGCGATCCCTTTTCAAGGTAGCGATCCATGAGCGTATCATCCCCATCAGCCGCAGCCTCAATGAGCCGTTCCCGCGCCGCAGCCACCGCTTCCGCATATTCCGCCGGAATTTCGCCTTCTTTTTCAAGGGCGCTTCCATCTCCCTGTACAAAATACGCCTTCTCGTTCAGCACATCAATAACGCCCTTGTACGCCGCTCCCGCGCCCATAGGCAACATGACCGGCGCCGGCGCCACTTTGCATTTATCTTTTATATCACGCAGGGTTTTGTCAAAGTCCGCCCGATCCTCATCAAGACGGGTGACAAAAATACCCCGCGGCTTCTGTCCTTCTGCAAGATTCCGCCATAATTTTATGGTTTCTATCTGTACGCCGGAGCGTCCGTCAACGGTCAGAACCGCAATATCACACGCTCTGAATGAGAGTATCACATCTCCGGTAAAATCCGGAGATCCGGGCGTATCAAAAAAATTGATCTTTTTGCCATTCCGCGTAATATGCGCCAAAGCCGTATGAATTGAGATTTTCCTCTCAATTTCTTCAGGGCTTGAATCCGAAACGGTCTTGCCGGATTCAACTGGTTCAGCTTTTTGAATCACTCCGCCTGCATAGAGCAAATGTTCAAACAAAGTGGTCTTGCCGGTTCCTCCATGTCCGGCAATGGAAACATTTTTAATGGTGTCAATACCGTAACTCATTAATCAACTCCTAATAGATAAAGTGTTATAGCTATGATGAAGCTGTTTTTCCGGCTTGTCAAGAGAAAAAAGCAAAGTAATTTGCTATGCGCCCGAAACCCGCCGGAAACCGATAGTGGAATGTACGAACGCGCCGCTTAAAGCGTTTCACACGCGAACCCTGTACTATATAATATGAAAACAAATCTGTTATTTCTATCTTTTCTTTGCGCCTCTATATTGACAGCCTGCGCGGGTTCGACTTCTTCGGCGCCCGCAACCGCCGGTGAACCGGAAAGCGTATCCGAAGGAACGGGGCAAGGGTACCGGGGGCTTATTCGGGTGCTGGTGCGTTCAAACAGCAACGGCATTCAATCAATAGAAGTGATCGACCACACAGACGATGAATTTATCGGCGAAGCGGCGATGGAAAGCCTCGCCGAGTCAATCCTTGAGTCCAATTCCACGGATCTGGACGCCGTTTCCGGCGCGACCGAATCCAGTCGCGGCTTCCTTGAAGCGGTGCGAAACGCGCTCCACTTGCGGGAATGAGGTTGCCGGAGCCAGAAAACGCCTCAACTGCGCTTTTAGCGTACTGCTAAGCGCCGCGCTATAGCGTCACGCTGTCATAGCGTTTGCAACCCCATCGCTTTCTTGAAGCTTATGAGAATTTCATCGACCATGGGGCTTGCGTCAATATCGACCAAGACTCCCTTCGCGCGGTAAAAGGCGATGAGCGGAGCGGTCTGTTCGCGGTACACCTCAAGCCGTTTGCCGATGGCTTCGGGCTTGTCGTCGTCCCGGGTGTAAACTTCGCCGCCGCACGTGTCGCAGACATTTTCCCGCTTGGGTGGGTTGAAAACCTTGTGCCAGTTAAAGCCGCATTTTCTGCACACACGCCTGCCGGAAAGCCGCTCTATGACGCCGGAATCCGGTATGTCGAAGTTGACGACCTTATCCACCGGAGAAAAAGTCGCAAGCGCCTCCGCTTGGGCTATGGTACGGGGAAACCCGTCCAGAATGTAGCCCTTTTGCGCGTCTGCTTGCGCGAGCCGTTCTTTTACCAGCGCAATGGTTGTCTCATCATCGACGAGTTTTCCCGCGTCAATGATGGCTTTCACCGTGAGTCCCAAAGCGGTTTTCGCCGCAATGGCCTCCCTGAATATCGCTCCGGTACTGATGTGGGGCGTGTTGAGGAGTTCCTTTACCCGGACAGCAAGCGTTCCTTTGCCTGCTCCCGGAGGTCCTAAAAAGATTAATTTCATACATTATATAATGCCTTTGTTACGGAAAAGAGTCAACCGACAGTGGATTGCGCGGCAAAAAACGCGCCGCTTTGCGCCGCCGCCCGCATCCCTGCTTTCTTTTCTATAAAAATGCTATACTCTCCTCATGACTATTTGGTTTGCCACAGGCAACGAACACAAAAGGCGGGAACTAGCCGCCATACTTTCAGGACATAGCGTCAAAATCCCTTCGGACGCGGGTATCGCTTTTGATCCCGATGAAACCGGAAGCGCATTTCTTGAAAACGCCTTTATTAAAGCTCACACCTTGTTTGAGTTGGTGCGCGAGCCGGTCATCGCCGATGATTCCGGCTTATGCGTAGACGTTCTAGGCGGCAAGCCGGGCGTGTATTCAGCCCGTTACGGCGCCGTCGGCGCTACCGGCGGGAAACTGACTTCTTCAGAACGAAACGCTCTGCTTCTCAAAGAAATTGGCGCTGCCACTGGCAGGACAGCCCGTTTTGTCTGCGCTATGGCGCTGGTTTTGAGCAAAGAACGTTTTTTCGCCGTACAGGAAACGCTGGAAGGCGAGATCGTCAATGAAGAACGCGGCGCGCGTGGAACGGGCGGCTTTGGCTATGATCCGATCTTCTTTCTGCCGGAGCAAGGCCGCACCATGGCTGAGCTTTCGGAACAGGAGAAGAACAGCATAAGCCACCGCGCCAAGGCTGCGCGGGCTATTGGGAAGATGCTGGAAACCTTGTGAGATTGCCGGCGCCTTCCAGTAGCCGCAAGCGCGGATTTTACCGGTTGATCCGCTCGATCTTCATCGCTTTTCCGGTCTCAACGTTAATTTCCACGATTATGCCCTGCGCCGAAGCCGTTCCTTGAGCGCATTCCATGTGATAGGGAACATGTCTTTTTGCCCGCTGAACGCATATTCCGGCATCCATGCCAATAATGCTGTCCGTTACGCCGGTCATGCCGAGGTCCGTGATGTAGGCGCTTCCTTTAGGCAGGATTCGGTTGTCCGCAGTTTGTACATGAGTGTGCGTACCGGCTATGACGGCGGCCCTGCCGTCCAGATAAAACGCGAGGGCTTCCTTTTCATGGGTGGTTTCCGCGTGAAAATCAACGAGAATAACGGTCGCAGTCTGCGCGTCGCTGCGGGCATCGCCCGGCGCGGCGTCCGCATTGAAAATGGCGTCAAAGGTTCTGAACGGACAATCAATGGGCGTCATCAGCTTTCTTCCCTGAAGATTAATCACGAGGTATGAGACGTTGTTCTTTTCTATTGTTATCCAGCCGCGTCCTTCAGCGCCTGCGGGATAATTCGCCGGACGCAACACCCGCTTTTCATTGTGCAGAACAGGCCAGAACTCGCGCTTTTCCCACACATGGTTTCCCGAGGTAACCACATCGGCGCCTGCGGCGAGCATACGGCTGAGCGTGGATTCGCTTATGCCGAATCCCTCCGCCGCGTTCTCCCCGTTCACCGTAACGAAGTCCGCCTCATATTCTGTTATCATGCGCGGAAGTTGTTTTTCAAGAGCCGCAAGCCCCGATTCGCCGACCACATCGCCCAGCATGATCACTCTTTTTATGTTCATCGTGTGGATATACTATAGCAAGCCAGCTATTATAGCAAGCGGAGCCAGTAGATTCCGCCCGAATTCAGATGCGTTGATTGTAAATACGCCAGAGGAAAAACACGAATCGCACAAACGAAGCGCGTCGCGCTCTGACATCCGCGTTTATGCGGGAAGCTGAGATCATTTTCGCGCGAATCATACGAATGGAAAGAAAATTTGAAAAATAGTGTTGACAAACAAGTGTGAAGCGGATATACTTTCTTTATAAAAGATATGAAAGGAGCGTTGATAGAATAATGAATTTGACGGCTAATGATCAAGTTCTGCGCATTAGCGTAATTACCCCCCCCCCCCCCCGAAGCGCCCTCTAGCAACAATTTCTTGCGGCGTCCATAGCAATAATCAGTACAGACACAACACAAGCGCCGGGTCATATTGTACAGAAAAGCGGACTCTTTGCCCGCTTGACAACATCGAAGCTATTCCGCGCGGAACAGCCAATCTCTTTTTTTTAGACAGTTTTTCTCAAATGGAAACAAAAACACCGCAAAGGGGAACCTTTCACTTCAAAAGGGAACGGTTCCGCTCTGCGGAACGCGCAGAGCGCGCCGAACCACCGGAAAAATCTATCATCTTACACCTCATACAAGGAGACATTATAATGGCGACTGACAAAGACCGGCTCCCAAAGAGTCGCGCGGAACAACTGGCAATGGCCGACGGCTGGATTTCAGTGTGCGTCGCCAAACAAACAGACTGGAACATCCCCGTCCCGGCCTTGACCGAACTCGCCGCCCTCAGGAACGCGGTCCGGACGGCGCTGGAAACGGTCAAAAATGAGTCCACTCGCACCCCGGTTGCAAACGCCCGGCGCAAGGATTCCTTCGACGCGCAGACCGGCTTTATGCGGGGCTTCAAGCGGCGGCGTTTCCTGTCCCCGCCCCTGACCGACTCCGACTATGTGTCCCTGGGGATCAAACCTCACGACGAGCATTCTACACCCTCCACCGCGCCTACGGCGTAGGCTTTTTGTCTCAGGGGTTGTGGCAAGCCACAAACTCCACACAATTTTCCACGAACTTAATGGGTGGAGTTTTGCGAAGCAAAAACCCTGATCTATCCGACGTCAACCGGAAGCCCGGCACGAGATGGGGGTGCGGATCACGTACGTTACGGGCAGCCCCGACGACAAAGCGAACAAAGGCTGTCGCATCTGGTACAGCGTGGTTGCGTATAGCAAAACGCCGCCCCCGAATACCGACGAATTGCGCAAATCCTTCTACATCCAGCGGAAAAAGGACATGATCGAGTTCGAGTATGGGTACAGATGTAAAATGAGGGATGGAAGGTAAACGCAGTGGCGCCGCGCAACATCATTCCCTAAATAGTTCCTCCCGTTATTCGCAAAGTCTGGTTTAACGCCCCACTGACCATTTGGTTCGCTGAACCAAATGGTCGCGCTTGCCGTGCGGAGGCTCATTGCGAGACGGAACCCGTCAGACAAGCTTAATCAAGGTTTCCGGCCGCCCGTTCAAGGCGAATGACGCCGTTTTCCCGTCAAAGTTCACCATATAATCGCCCCGGAATCCGAATATATCCGCTTCGCCGTTTGCATCGGTGGCAAGCGCGGTTTTGGTAAACCACTCGCCCTTAATCTTGGAAAGCAGCGCGTTGTAAACAGGTTTGGGAGTGTTGTCCTCGCGCAGAAGACCGGACGGGGCTTTGAGCCATCTGCCGTCCGTGCTGTCCCACGTGGTAACCGCTTCCACGAGGGGATGGGCGAACAGAATTTCGTACATTTCGACAACTTCCCGCGCCTGACGCTCTTCGCCTTCCGGCGTACTTTGCCACGAATCCACCTGCCAGTCATTCAAGTCTTCTATATGAGGCGGCATCAGTTCTCCTGATATGATGGTGTTCTCGGTAAAGTGAATTGGAAGCCCGAAAGTGGAATAACGGTCAAGCGTTTCGAGCAGCTTTTCTTTGCCCCAGTAGCCTTGGTGTTGATGGGACTGTATACCGATTGCATCAATGGGAACGCCCGCTTGAAGGCAGCCGTCTATCAGTATTTCATAACTTTTTGAAACATCAAAGTCATTGAGTATCAAGACGGACTGCGGGTTGGCGTTACGCGCCGCAGCAAACACCTCCTTTATGAGACCCACCCGTCCCAGCATCTTGCAGATACGGGTGACGGCGTTATCGTACTTGTCAAAGATCGGCATAATGACAACTTCGTTTATCACATCCCATATATCAATAAGTCCTTTGAAGGCGCTTGCTTCGCGGTCTATACGGGCAAGTTGCCTGCGCAGTATTTCTCTCTCGCTGTACCGCATGAGCCACGGGGCGCAGACCGTGTGCCAGCAGAGCGGATGCCCCTTGACGGTTACGCCGCGTTCCGCGAGCCATTGAGCCGCCGCAATGGTACGCGCCTCATCCGGTTTGCCGGGAACCGGTTCATAACGCCCCCAGTAAAAAGGCAACGTAGCGTAGTTGCAAAGCGCGAGTATTTTGTCCAAAAGGTCTTCCAACTGCGACTTGCGCTGAGCCGGAAGCGGATTGCCGCCGACGCTCGCAAGCTCCATAGTTTCAAAAGCGCCGACGCCGAACAAAAAACTATGCCGCTCTTGTTCCACGCTGACACGCTTGTTCGCCAGCGGATTGCCATCCGCTCCGGCAATCCGCAGCCTCGTGTACGATTTACGATGTTCAAACGCCTCTTTATTCATTTTCTTCTCCTTGCCAGTCTCATAGATCAAAAATCATGACAAATCTTCCCCTGTCGGACTATCTTCAGGGTATACGTTTGCCCTTCCCCTTTAATCTGAACCAACTTCAAAATGCGAACCTACGGTATGCGAACCTATGATTCGGGTTAGCGCGGAAACTTCGTTTCCGATGAAACCGGCTTTGGAGAAACCTGCCAAAGGCGCGGTTTTTCCCCTATCTCCAGTATATCATATTTCATTATTATGAACAGGCTCTGGCGGAGATTGCTTTTGTGCGAAAATTCGCGCGAAAGGCATTGACATAACACATACTTTGATATTTTTCTCTTTAAATGTTATATATATTCAAAAGGAGTGTTAATAAAGCATGAACAAACCATATTACGCAACGTATGACGCGCTGCATCCGGCGAACCGCGATAGCAACGGCATTGCCAGCAATCCCCCCCCCCCCCCCGCATTTCGTGTACATTTGGTAACAAGCGCATATAATCCCCTTAAAGACAACTTTACCCCGGAGTCGCCGCCGGTACCACTGCTATATTCAGGCGCATCTGCGGCGCGGGATGTCGTTCTGCGGGGATTCCTTTCGCCTCATAATAAAGCCAGCTTTGGTTTGAGGTCTGCGGATTACGGCTTGAAATCCACACCGTATATCTTTAGAAATAAATACGTGATTATATCCTGCGGGCGATTTGCGCCTCGCAAGGAAAAAAGAGCGAAAAGTAACGATTGACTGCCCGCTGTCCGCGCGGCGATCCTGACGATGCGCCGCGACTGGATTGCGTACATGGCTGAGGAGATTCGAACGGCGTGGAGGCGCGTCGGCGGACGAAAAGGGGCGTCGTCGTCGCCGGTTCACGCGGCGGCGCAAGAAGAAGTTCCTGACAGGAAGGACGGGGGCATGACGGCGTATGCCTGTTGCCGCTATGATAAACAGAAGGGGGGCGTTGGGCAGTGGAGTCCGGTGGCTTCGGTGTTGATACCGTAACAATCGGCCGTATATGCGGCGAGCGGACAAGCGCGTTGCGCATTTGTCTCAACAATTTTGCTGCCTGTGGGTGAAAAGGTAGAAAAACAGAGAGCGGTTTGTATACGAAATTGTATTCGCCTAACGTTCCGTTGTTACGACGTTTGGGGCGGAGAAAAACCGCGCAAAGGGCGCAGCCCGACTGCGGTTTTTCGTAGACCGAGCCGCCTACTGGCGGCGTCCCCAGCGTAGCTGGGGCGCGCAAGCAGGCCTGTTATGTGCAACACGCCCTATTTATAATTTTAGTCATTTATTCCTCGTGATTTATTAATCATGTCCACAATATTATTTATCTGAATATTGCCTTTTAAATATCTTGCTAGAATACATATCCATCCTCTATTATCTCTTATTAACCCAGGCGCTTTCTTTGTTTTTATTGATATATATCCATATTTAATATTATTTTTATTCATCATTTTGCCTTCTAACGGCAACATCTTTTTTGAATATAACTCAAGAAAACTATCTGTCGCCATATAATAAAGTTCAGAATATCACTTTATGTTTTTTCAATAAGTTAAAATGATTGTTATATATTCTTTTATCGTTTATTAAATAATAATATTCATTATAAACGTTTTCTTGTATAATAAAATATAAACCACATAAAGGAAACAGAATAAGAAAAACATTGTCTATAATTATTAATATATTTATATTTTTGTCTTCATTGATGAAGAATCAGAAAATAATATTCAATACCCCAAGAAAAAAACAAATATAACTTACAAGAAGCCATTTTGGAGATTTCATATTTAATCTAAATTCATCCATAAATAATTACTCTCCTATATTATGCTTTCTTATGCTAATGTTTCCCACAATGCCTGTCAAGTGTTTTTTCATACAGTTTTGCAAAAACTTTGGGGCGTATCGCGCATAATTCATCTGTAAACGAAAACAATAGGCCGATCAAATCAATCAGGCGCGGACGAGGGTGTAGTTGCGATTGATTATTATATGGCGATCTGTTACCATAACTAACATGGCGAACATGGAAAAAAACGAAAAAAAAATAATCTACAACGCGAAAGTCTATCTGCGCCGCCAGGAATTCGCGCAAGCCGTACTGATTGAAGACGGGCGCATCACGGCTGTAGGCGCGGACAGCGATATACTCGCGGTCGCTCCCCCGGAGGCGGTCCGTATGAACGCTCAGGGACGCCTCTTGTTGCCCGGTTTCTATGACAGCCACCTTCACCTCATCGGCGTAGGACTCATCGCGCATGTCATCAACTTTTCAGGACTTTCTTCTCTGGAAGAATGCATCGCCTATGCGCGGGCTGAGATTGCGCGTAAAAAACCTCCCCCCGGGATTATCAGGGGAGACGGCTTGAATCAGGAAAACTTCATTGGGGAAAAACGCTTTCCAACGCGCCGCGATTTGGACAAGATCACGGCCGAACAGCCGCTTTTCATAACCCGTGTGTGCGGACACATCGGCTTTTGCAACAGCAAGATGCTTGAGTCGCTCGGCCTTGTACGCGGCGATTCTGGAACCGCCGCAAGCGCCGCCGCAGACACTCCCTCCGCCAGCGCGGTTTTTCTTGAAGGAGCGGAGCTTGACGAAAACGGGAAGCCTAACGGCATATTGAGAGGCGCTTGTCTCGCGCAGGCGCGGGAGATGCTCCCCGCAGCGACGGACGAGTTCTTGCGCGGCAACCTTGCATACGCCATGAAATGCGCTCTTGAAAACGGCGTGACGGCGGTTGGAAGCTGCGACATCATTCAGGCGCGCGCCTTCCAACGTGTTGTCGCAGCGTATCATTCGATTTATCGCAGGCAAAAACCCAATCTGCGCATAACGCTTCAAAACGGCGTGGCTGATGATCCGAAATACCTTGACGATTATATACAAAACGGGCATGTCACCGGCGCCATATTGGAGGAATCCTACCTCAAGATAGGCGCTCTCAAACTGTTTGCGGACGGTTCCCTCGGCGCGCGGACCGCGCGCATGAGGCGCTCCTACCACGATGATCCGCTTACCCAAGGCGTAGCGGAAATGGATTGGGCGTTGTTGCGCGGACTTATTGAAAAAGCCCACAAGAACGGTATGCAGGTAATCGTACATGCCATAGGCGATGCGGCTATTGAAGAAGTGATCGCGGATTTTGAGGCGCTCGGAGACCCGCGCAACCCGCTTCGGCATGGAATCGTGCATTGTCAAATCACCGACAAGACGTTGCTGTCCCGTATGGCAAAAAACAACCTATTGGCGTTTGTACAGCCCATCTTTCTGTCAAACGATCTGTACATTGCGGAAAGCAGAGTGGGAGCGGCGCTTGCGTCCACCTCTTATGCGTGGGGAAGCATGGAAAAGCTTGGCGTCCGCGCGGCCTACGGCACTGACGCGCCGGTTGAGCCGATCAATCCCCTCCTCGGCATCGCCTGCGCGGTCACCCGCAAGGACCTGTCCAAACAGTATCCAAAAAACGGCTTTTATCCTGAAGAGCGCGTCGATGTGTACACGGCTGTGGACAACTACACGACAGCCGGCGCGTACGCCCACTTTGACGAAAACCGTCTGGGGCGCATACAAGCCGGCTTTGCGGCGGATATGGCGCTCCTTGACAGGGATATTTTTACCATACCGCCGGACGAAATCCCTTCCGCCCATGTCCTATGGACGATGATCAACGGGGAAACAGTGTTTGAACGTCAACTGGCGTGAACGCCAGCCGGCGTTTTGAAATTCCGATGCCGGCTGACTGGTTTATAGACGATGTGGTGTCAGACACTCTTGACGGCGCGGGCGCACTGCCCGATACGATGTTACAGCGTAGAGAGCGGTGAGCGTTGCAATCCCCCTCATACCGTCTTTATAACCTGTTTCTTTTTCTCTTTGACTTTCCCAAGACGCGGCGGAGCCTCCATACGCGCCGGTTTTGGGAAAGCCTTCTTTTATATTTTATATATACACTCACCCCCGGAAAACAGCCGTTTTGTCTTTCACAAGGACAAGAGGCTTTTTTATATTCAAGCGGCAAAGCCGCATACAAGGAGAATCCTATGGCTATCACCAATGATGTAACCGAGACGCTGCCGTGTTTCCACGCGGCCGCCGCGCCCAACGGATTAGTCCGCAGACTTTAGCGACGATGCCTTGCCGGTATACGGATCGCCCACCAATATGCCACCGGGATACTCTTCGTCGAAAATTTGCGGGTTGACAAGCTCTATCGTCTGGAAATTGTCCCCGTTTGCATCCGGGTTGCCCGTCGCCCATTTGTATAGGAAATCGCGATCGTTGATGTAATCACCGTACGATTCCACATCCTCGGGAAACACGCGTCCGTCGAGGATGTCGCCAGAGCCGGCCCAGTATGTTGTCGAAACGCCTATCCTATCTGCATACTGGTGTATCCTGAACGATATATCGTCGCCCGGCCGAATCTGGTTGAACATCTCCCGGTGGGTTATGTACAGAGGGGACAGGGTCATGCACTCGTCCTCGGCCCCGTCGTTGTTCGTGTCGATCGACACACGGCGGGAATGGACGATCTGCGTTTCGTCGTCCCTGTCCATGTGGTTGGGTATCTTGCTGTCGACTATGTTCAGCACCTTGCCATCGATAACCGGCGTAGTCGCCTTGAACGGAATAGCCTGATATCCATAGCAGTCATCCTCGTGGATATCGTCGGGATGGTAATCATAGTAATTTGCCGGAACATACATGCCGTCGATTTCAATGCTTTGCCCGTCAACATGGACAACTTCGCCATGCAAATTAATACTGCTATAACCCTGATCCTCCGGGCCGCTCCATGTGCGCCCTATCAAAGAATCTTCAGTCATATGCATACCCATTCCAAAAACATGATTTCTCCAAGCTGTCACCTCGCCGGGGGTGTATCCCGGGCCGTATCCCATCTTCGCCTTGATCTGGATTCTCCGCTGCAATGCATGGACAAGCTGGGGATACCTGTCGCCGTTCAAATACATCTTGTACGGTATGCTGTCCATCACCTTGTATATCGCGGCCTCCTCGGCATAGTAGTTCTCCGGGAACTCGAGTTTCTCGCCCTTGGCGAACTTCGCGGTGTAATTGGCGGCTCCGGTCACATTTACCGGCGCCGGATTCCACCCGAGCGTATGGTTGTACAGCCTCGCCTTGGTGGGTGCGCCCGAGATATATAAAGCCGGGCGGCCCGTCGCGAAATCCACGCTCTCCGGCAACGTCGGCATCGGGCCGTTATAGGCGGGCATGGCGCCCTCCTTCACATTTCCGGCCTGAAGCACACTCCCGTCGGTGTCGATCCACTTTATAAGGAATTCCTTCGGGTTCTCCGGCGTGGGATTGTCGGGATCGGGTTTGGGTTTTTCTGGATCAGGATTTACGGGGGGGGGGGGGGCCTTCTTCGGGGCCAAAGGCGCAGGTCCCGCCAGCCACCATCAAAATGATGGACAAGACGGCGTCGAACTTTTTCTTCAAGCGTTTCATGGTGTTCTTTTTCATTCCATTGCCTATTGCCTTGCCTCTTCTTGCGTGGACTCGCTTTGTTGAGGCGGAGCCTGTTCACCCGCCTTTATGTTGTAGTATATCTGAGGTTTTTTCTTCTGTCAACATAAATTTTTCATTTTTCACCTTTTTTTTGATGATTCGCGGCCCGGTTTGGAAGCGTATGAAGTTTTTGTCATTCCGCGCCGGCGCGGAGGCGCGAGACGCCTGACGACCAAAGAAGAAGCGGGGAAACGCGCCTTGATACCGGGGGCGATTGAGGGGATGCATACGGCTCGCGAGGTGTCCAGAGGCGGCCAAACGATTGAGCCTCAGCGACCCCTGGGTTTGAAAGGATCGTATCCGTGTCAAGCTCTATCCCAATTATCTGCCTCACGTGGAAGGCGTGTACATTGCCCGCACGAACAATGAGGCGTCCCTTTCCATGAAGAAGTCTACGCCGCGTTCAAGAACCGCGGCGGCTTCACCGGCAATTACGCGGACTTGGTTGAGTAGCGCGCCAGTTTTTTAATGAGGCCGCGTATCAATTGTGCGACGGCTTCGCGGTGAACACGGGCTATGTCTCGATCCATCCCAACGTGGGAGGAACGTTTAACTCGGTGGACGAAGGGCATCATACGGACAAACATCCGGTAACCTTCCGGTTTCGCACCCGCGCTCCGCTCCGCGCGCGCGCCGGGCGCATTGCGGTAGATCGAAGGGCTGGCGGACATCGCGGGCTATATAGACGAGATTGAGGACATAAGCGGCGGGGCGGTCAACGAGACGCTCACGCCTGGCGGGGCAGTTCAGCATAATGGGACACAAGATCAAGATCGCCGGAGATGATCCCGGTATAGGGGTCCGCTTCACCTCCGAATCCGATCCGTCCCAATCCGTCAAGGCGAGCGGGCGTCTCGCGGAGAACACGACATCGAAGCTGATAGGGATAATACCGGCGTTGAGCGTGGGGACATGGAAGGCGGTGATCAAGACGCAGTACGCCAGCGGGGCGGCTTTTCTGAAAACCCCGCGTGTTGTTGAGAGCGCCGTCAATCTGACTGTAGATGCGGGGAAATGAGAAGCAATTCCAGCAAGGAATAATAGACTTGTTTAATAACACAGGAAATAGTATGATACCCAAATAGGCAGGGGAAAGAAAGCGCCGGATGGCAAGGATGCTCTTTTTAAGCGGCTGTACGGGGTAAAACCCGATACTTTTCATCAAATGCTGTTGACACTCCAAAAGGAGTTCGACACATTGCATAAAAACGGAGGCAAGCCTCCCAAACTGACACCCGGAGACAAGCTGTATAGTACCTTAAAATACTTGCGGGAGTACCGGACGATGGACAGTATCGTAGCCGAATACGGTGTCTGTAAAGGCACGGTCTGCCTTGCGATCCAATGGGTGGAAGATACGCCGGCAAAAGACGGCGCCTTCGCCCTGCCCGAGAAAAAAGCGCTTAAGAGGAAATCAGATTCAATCCAGTGCATCGTGGCAGATGTCACGGAAAATCCGATAAACCGGCCGAAAGAAGGGCAAAAAGAGTATTATTCGGGGAAAAAAAGCGCCACACGCTGAAGACGCGGGCAATCATTGAGCGGAACACCATGAAAATACTGGTACAGGAGGCCAAGGGCAGCGGGCATGATTTCACGGTGTATAAGGACAGTATCGGGAGTTCGGCCAGCAATTCGACGCCGATTGACGCGGATCTTGGACGACTTGGGATAGAAGCGTACCATCCGAACAGTTTCATACCGATAAACTCAAGCAAAAATCATCAGCTGACCAAAGAGGAAAAAGCGTATAATAAAAAGCTTGCGAGGAGACGGGCAGTGATTGAACATATCAACGCCAAGATAAAAACATTCAAGAGCATGGCGTATTCATATCGTGGACATTACCACAACCGGCATTCGCTGATAATGACTTTGGTTTGTGGCCTTATATGACAGAAACGTTTAGGTGGTTATTAAACAAGTCTAATGGACAATTCCAGTAAGGAATGAGGGACAATTCCAGCAAGGAATTGAGGGCAATTCCAGTAAGGAATGAGGTGTAATTCCAGCAGAGGAAAAAACTGGAATGAAGGAGGCGGGGAGTCGGATATGAAGGGCGGTTAAGCGAGCGTCATGCTGAATTATAGATTTTGGCTGGAGTACGCGCAGGAACAGCGTACAAGAAGGAGGGGGAAACGCCACGTTACGCGGCGCGTAACGTGGCGTCATTTTTTCAAAAGGAGTTTTATATGAAGCGACGTATGGTTGCTATAGTTTTTACCTTGTTAGCGGTTTCCTTGTACGCTCAAAACACGAGTGATTTTGAGATTCAGGGCAATGACGACGGAACCATGACCATCTTGAATTACAAGGGCATGGCGAAAGAGATTGTTATACCTGAAACGATATTCAATATGCCGGTAACCCGTTTGCGGGAAAAGGCTTTCTCACAAAAAGGCTTGACGAAAGTTACGATTCCCAAGACGATAACGTTTATCGGAGACGAGACATTTTCAAGAAATCAACTGACCAGCATAACGATACCGGAGGCGGTTGAATATATTGGGAACTCCGCCTTTTACAATAATCAATTGACCAGTGTCGCCATACCCGCGAATGTAACTGTTATCGGCAGCAGCGCTTTTCGCGAAAACCGCTTGACGGCAGTAAGCGTGCCGGACAGCGTAGTCTATATAGGAGGCAGCGCTTTCTCCGACAATCAGATAACAGCCATTACCCTAGGCGCGAGAGTTAAATATATTGGCGCAGGGGCGTTCTCCTATCACCGGGCTTCGTCAATAACCATACCGGATGGCGTGGTGTATATAGGATCACAGGCGTTTTACCCACGTACCAGCAATTCATTAACCAGCATTAGGATTGGCAAATATGTAATGTTTGGAACGTCCGAGTATAATGATTATGGCGCGTTCTATAATAACGGCGATTTTGACACGATATATCAAAACAACGACAAGCGGGCGGGGACATACGCCTATGCAAACGGCAACTGGACGTACACTCCGTAACATACGACGTTGCAGGCGGCGGCGTCTGGCGCGGCTTTATTCGGGAACTCTCTTGGCTCCCGAATAAGCCCTTCCAAACCGGTGTCAGACACCATGCCGTTACGCGCTTATTCTTCATGTTCTCATGCCTCTGTAATTAAGGGTATACCCTGGGCGCTGATGCTGGGTTTTTTGCCATGAGATTGCAACCCCTGACAAGGACGTAATGGCGCTCCTTGACAGGGATATTTTTACCATACCGCCGGACGAAATCCCTTCCGCCCATGTCCTGTGGACGATGATCAACGGGGAAACCGTGTTTGAACGTCAGATAGCGTGAACGTCAGACGGCGTTTTGAAATTCCGATGCCGGCTGACTGACAACAGGCGGGCTCGCATTGGCAAGCGGCGTGGGCGCGCTATCCGCCCTTAGGCGGGGCGGAATTTTTATACAAAAGCCTCTTGTATATGGAGCGAACTATAGTATATACTGCTATACGATGTTAAAAGTGTAGAGAGATGTGAGAAAGGAATGCGCCGCCTGTTCCATGACAGCCCTATACCAGCCATTGAAGCTCTCGCCTCTCCGCTGGTTGCCGAGTATGTGCGAAGCCGCGCTATCCCTACGTTTATCGGGCGTGGAAAGCGCCGTGCGCCAAACAATGGCATAGCCGTTATAATCTCCCATACTGTCTTTATAACCTGTTTCTTTTTCTCTTTGACTTTCCCAAGACGCGGCGGATCCTCCATACGCGCTGGTTTTGGGAAAGTTTCCTTTTTATATATTTTTATATATATTCACCCCGGAAAACAGCCGTTTTGTCTTTCACAAGGACAAGAGGCTTTTTTTATTCAAGCGGCAAAGCCGCATACAAAGAGAATCCTGTAGCTATCACCAATGATGCAACCGAGACGCTGCATCGTATCCGTGTCAAGTTCTATCCCAATTATCTGCCTCACATGGAAGGCGTTTACACTGCCCACATGAACAACGAGGCGTCTCTTTCCATGAGGAGGTCTGCGTCGCGCTCAAGAACTGCGGCGGCTTCACCGGCAATTACGCGGACTTGGTCGAGTACGTGCGTCAGTTTTTTAATGAGCGCACGTATCAATTGTGCGACGGTTTCGCAGTGAACACAGGCTATTTCTCGATCCATCCCAACGTAAGAGG
This sequence comes from Treponema sp., assembly GCA_031265845.1. Lineage (GTDB taxonomy): Bacteria > Spirochaetota > Spirochaetia > Treponematales > Breznakiellaceae > JAIRKH01. Next base: position 4,280 of record JAISCC010000012.1, on the reverse strand, counting down.
AACGTTTAACTCGGCGAACGAAGTGCGTGGCCTAGACCAAATATTCGGTAACGTTCCGTTTCCGCACCCGCGCCCCGCTCCGTGCGCTTGCGGGGCGCGTCGCGGTTGAGATCGAGAGGCTTGCGGATGTCACAGGCTGCTTGGATGAGATTGAGGACATAAGTAGCGAGAGGTCAACGAGACTCTCACGCATGGCGAGTAGTTCGGTATAACCAAGATCAAGATCGCCGGGGGGTGATCCCGATATAGGGGTCTGCTTCACGTCCGAATCCGATCTGTCCCAATCCGTCAGGATGATAATACCGGCGTTGAGCGTGGGGACATGGAAGGCGGCGATCAAGACGCAGTACGCCAGTGGAGCGGCTTTTTTGAAAACCCCGCGTGTTGTTGAGAGCGCGTCAGTCTGACCGTAGAGGCGGGGATATGAAGGGCAATTCCTTGCTGGAATGGAGGAGACGGGGAGGCGAATATGAAGGGCAGTTAAGCGAGCGTCATGCTTCGCTCAGAGTCTGTTTAATATCTTTACAAGATGGATAAGCGGAAGCATAGCGGAATAAAACAACAGAAAAGGCGGAGGCGATATGAGGGCGGTCTATCCAAGCGGCGGCACGCGGGGACAATTTTCGATGGCGGCACGCGATCTGCAATCAGCTCGAAAGGCGGCGCACCCCCGCGCCTATGATCCGCGTGACATTTTTTGTGCGATTCTGTACGCTCTTAAAGAAGGGCGCGGCTTGCCGCGCGCTTTCCCCAAGCGGAGCGCCGCGCGCCGCATATGGAGCGCGGCGGGAGAAAACGGGGGAGCCTCGCCGTTTGACCGGGTTTCGCAGGAGCCGGCTCCGTCCCGGCGGGAGCCACGCGGACGGGAGCCGAAAACAACCATGGCGATCATAGGCGCCCAAAGCGTTAAAAACGCGGATACGGCCGAAGGGAAGGGATATGGCGCGGGAAAAAAACTTCGAGGTGAAGGGGCGCGCAGCCGTTGGCGCCAACGGCCCGCCTCATGCGGTTTGGGCGGCGGCGAGTGCAGGGGCGAAAACTTCGCCGGAGCCGCGAGGTCGATTAGGGGGCGGAGGCGGTCAAACGCAATGAGCTTCGCACTTTTGTGGCGCCTTTGGGCGGCTGGAAAAATTCCGTCGTCTTTGGAAGAACTGCGAACCCAAGATGCATAACTCTCTACACATGACGCTTCTTGCGTTTTTATCTCTGTTACTAAAAAGATATTAAACAGGCTCTTAAAAAAAAATGAGCATGTTTGGCGGCGTTCCGGGCGTTTCCCATCTTGCTTTTTTTCGCGCCCAATGGTATTCTGACAACAGTTTATATAGATGTCAGTATGAAAGATTTTGTCATTACCGCTACACGTTCCATGCTGTCTTACGCAGCGGAAGTTGTACGTCAAATAACGAGATTTCCCAGATTCAACCCGTTTGCCGATGCAATAAACGGCGTTGGACTTTTAAAAGTAGAGCCGTTTGCGGACGGCGAGATGGAAGTGGTCATAAAAGAGTCCATACGGGGCAAGAACATCTTTCTTTTTACCGGTTGCGCCCGCAATGAGGCGAATATCGGCATTAATGAGGCGAAGATCGAGTTGTACCATACGATAGACGCCTTAAAACGGGGACAGGGAGGCAAAATAATCGTATTTGAACCTTTTGTGTCGTGTTCCCGTTCAGATAGAACGGCGCGGCGCAGTTCCGTAGGGCTTTGGGTGCATTTAAAAACACTTGCCGGACTTGGCGTCCAGCACTTCATCACCTATCAGTTGCATTCAGATAAATCAAAAACAATGCTTGATCCAACCGTGTGCGTAATTGACGACATTCCCGGACATATCCTGCTTAAACGGTATCTGTGCGATCATTTTATTCAAAACACGGACGCGCTCAACAACGATGTACGTAAAAACTGGGCTTTCTGTTCCGTTGACGCGGGCGGAGAAAAACTTGCCCGTGATTTTGCGAACGCCTTTGGCGCGCCCCTTGTGGTGGCTCATAAACAGCGCGATTATTCCAAACCAAACACCATCGAATCGATTAATATACTTTCCTCCGAACCATTGGAGGGCAAGACGCTGTGGATCGTTGACGATATGGTCGATACGGGCGGATCCGTAGTCAGCCTTATCCGCGCCCTTGAAAAACACCACCCAAAAGAGATCAACATTATAATAATGCACGCCATTTTTTCAGGAAAAGCGTCAGAACACATGAACCAACTCGCTGCGGAAGGGCTTTTAAACAAAATCATCGCAAGTGACACGGTGTACCGCCCCTGTTTGGCAAACGAAATCGGCTGTCTCCACGTGGCGCCTTCCGCCGAGATTTCAGCGCAGATCATCAGGAATATTGTCGCCAACACGCCGATGAGCAGGCTTTTCAAAGCATTTAATGTGGAGAAATATCTTACTTCTCAAAATTTGTTCGGCTAGAAAAGGATCGGCGGAGGGGAGTCGAACCCTCTTCACGAGCTTGGGAAACTGGAAACACCATATAACGTATCTCTCTGTATGGCGGCGTTTCGGTTGCTGGAACGTACCATCACGCGCTTATCGCCCATGAATTATGACATCTGTTCCTACAGGCAATGTGTCGAAATATGAAAGCGCGACCGAGCCGTTTCACCGGCGTATGAAACCGCGCCCTTCGCAAGAAGTCCTCGCGGATTCATACGCTCTGCCGCCCATGACGGACAAAACCCATATTGTACAGCGCCAACCCTAGATCTCGGGTGTCGTTGGCGCCGAATGCCTCTGATGGTTTCCATGTCTTGCTTATACAAAATTCCACCTTGAGAATCTCGCCGACTTCTTCGAGCCTAAAGCGCAAAACATCGCGTCTCCCTGCCATATAATTGCTGATCAGTGTTTTTCCATTTGACGTTATATCCAGCGAGATAACCTCGGCTTTTTTTGGCAATCCACTTCCACGAGAATGATAAAAAAGAACGGGATTATGCCCAGACGTATACCTGACGGCGCCTGTATGACGCCCCATACACTCGCAATCAAACCTGCCATTTCAGAGAGCTTCGCTCGTTCTTTACATATTCCAAGATTAAAAACATACCATCGCCACTCATTCTTATAACGCCATTAAGAGCAAGTGTATGCCATTAACTTCATATTGAGGCGGATCGACATTGGCAAAGCGTCTTTGAACGGGGCCGCCGCCCTTAATATATGACTTTGGGATTGGCTGCGGAAAGATCAATGCCAAACCATTCCTTTATATTAAAAGCGTTTGCCCCCAAACGTTTCTCCGACCCTAACAGCGGCCGCGCCCCATTCGGAGCGGGCGGACAATCCGTCACGCCGGCTATAAAGCGCTTGCCCCCCGCCATTCCAGAGACGCCCCCTCCATCCGCCCCTTTTTCATCCGGCAAGATTTCGGGTCCGCTTTGGGCGCGGACGCCCAGACCGGTCGAAGCCCCCTCCATCTCGCGGCCGGAACCTGTGGCGGGGCCGCCCGAGCCGCCTCAAACGCCTTGCGGCTCCGAGAGGCTCGATCCGCCGCGCCGTCTCGAATGCACAGGCTCTTTTTTTTCTGTGGACCGGTCCAACTGAAACTTCTCCAAGCCGCCAGCCGTTGGAAGTCTCGCCCCTCGCTTCATCTTTGCGGCCACGCCGTTTGGTTAAAGCCCTTGTGAATGGCGCCAATTGGCTATGAATGCCAAAGCGCTTGAATCCCTATACAGCGAGCGCGATCCGGCGGCCGGTTGGACGCGGCAAGCGAGCCGCCGGCGCCATTCGAAGGCATGCGCTTTGAATGCGGCTTGAAGCCGCCGTTTGAACAGGTTTTGAGAGGGCGGTCAAGCGATATCGGCAGATGCAATGGCAGTCCGCGAAAGAGGCGGCGCGCCATTTGATGAAATGGAAAAGGGCTTGAGCGGCGGCCGATGGCATTACAAACTTGCATATTAAAAGGCGATGAAAGTTTCGCGGAAGATCATAATGGCATTCACTTGAACAAGATTTTTAACGCGCCTACTGGAGCCAAAGCTGAAACGGGCGGCGATCAAGCCGGCGAATTCATTAAAAGAGGGCGCCGACCGCCTCTTTACGCCGCGCAAGAAGCGGTTGAAAATCCTACGGTGACAATATGGGTCCCGCCAAATCAAAATGCGCCGCAAACGCCCCGGCAAGAAAAGGGAGAAGCCTCGGGCGCGTTGATTTTCGCCCAATCTTTTATTATGAAACAAAAAAGATTGCAAGCGATTGATTCTGCGGCTGTCGGCAGGGCAAACGCGCGCGTGGCAGTCAACGCTTTTGAAAGATC
>JAISCC010000011.1 GCA_031265845.1 Treponema sp. | reverse complement strand
TTATTATCCAGAATTACCATCATATCAATATCACTATTTTCATTGGCAGTACCTTTAGCATACGAACCAAATAATATTATCCGATAAGGATCCGATTGTTTGAGGGCTTCTAATAATTGATCAATGTAGTTATAATTTTTCATACATCTCATTATAATACAGATATTCCTTTTGTACAAGTCTATCTTTTGATACTTTTATCACAAAAATGAAAGAATACGCAAAATTTTGATGAAGTTTACATAAATCTTATGCTAATAGTGTCTGCCACCCGCCGTCCATGCTTTGGTGGGTGGCAACTGACGCAAGAAAGCGCGCTGTGCTGTACAAACATGGCGCGCTTTCTTTTTGCAGGACAGCGGTAACTTTGCGCCATTTTTGCAGTTAACGCTGGTTCGGCAGTGAACGCAAGGACGCCTGGCGCCAAATTGAGCGGATAACGTAAAACGCGCATGAGACTAGGCGGGGTCTTACGCTTGCGCAAGACCCTGTAAACGCCGGAGTGTCTGACACTACATTTAGCTAAGGTAAACGCAGGCACGCCATGCGCCCTCTTTCCACCCCGGCTTCCTGCAAGACGATACGTATTTCGCTCATACACTCATTATACACAAAAGCGCGGGGAGATATACAAGCGGCGCGAGTGCGCGGCGCGGCTACGCGGGCGAATACGCCTTAGCGAACCGCCGCCATAAACGCGCGCAGGTCTTCCAGCTTTTCAAACATGCCCTGAAAGAACGACGATCCGCCGCCGCCTCTGCCGTGATTGGCGTCAAGCGCGTCTTTAAGCGCGGAGCGCAGGTCAAAATCTTTTACCGAAGAGAACGCCGCGAATTTTACCTCCGGTTCCGACGCAAGAACCAGAACTGCGGCGGCGAGGCTTTGCGCCGCCTTGCCTACGCGAAGCGTCTCTTCCATATCGGCGTCCATGAAACTCACCGTGATAATGCGCGGTTCCCGCAGTTCCCCGGACTCGCCGGAGGCGGCGTCCACACCGGCAAAGGTCGCCACAAGCGCGTGCGCCTTGCGCATCGCGTCTTCTTCCTGAAAAACTTTCAATTTTTGCTCGCGCTTGCTCGTTTTTTCAAGCAAGGCGCAGACAGCCGCGCCGGTTTCTGCTGCTGGCGCTTTGAGAGCGCGGGAAACAATCTCCGCATTTTGCCTAAGCAGACGGCTGTCGCGCAGTACGCGGCGTCCGGCTATGAAATACACCCTCGTCATGCCCTTGTACTTTTCAGCGCCAAGAACGCGCAGGACGCCGATTTGCCCTGTTGACCGCAGATGCGTGCCGCAACACGGCGAAAAGTCGCAACCCTGTATTTCCACCACGCGAATAACCTCTTCAACCTGGGGAATTTGCTTGCGCAAAGAAAAATCAAGGATGTTTTCAGGCGGACAAAGATGGATTTTCACCGGATGATCCTCCTCAATAGCGGTTTGTACCGCATCCTCCACCGCGACAAGCGTTTCCGCCGGCAGGTCTTTGATGGCGACATCAATCGTACAGGTCTCCTCGCCCATATGCATGGAAAGCGTATACGCGCCGGTCATGCGGAGAATCGTTCCGGAAAGCAGATGTTGCCCCGTATGGTGAACCGTATGATCCCTGCGCCGCTCGATGTCCAAAATCAGTTCAGCGGCTCCCGGCGCCAATTGCGCGGTGTTTTCGCGTGAAATAATATGGAGAATCTCGCCGTCTTTTTCAGTGACGTTGAGCAGGGGAACGCCGTTGATGGTTCCCCGGTCAGCGGGTTGCCCTCCTCCTTCGGGATAAAAAATGGAGGCGTCCAGCGTTACGGCGGAGGTTTCGGCGGCGAGATCATTGATTTCAAGAATTGCGGCTTTGAAAGGCCCGGCGCTACTGTAATCGTAATAATGGGGGATCGTTTTCATGCGTATATAATACCGTTTTTACGGACAAGGCGCAATAGAATGTGGAGGCGGGATGGGATTTCGCACGCGAATTCATGCCGCGAATTTGCGCGACTTTATGAAAACGTTCCGGCTTGCCTGATAGTGCCGCCGCCTACCACAAGGTCTCCGTCATAGAAAACTGCGGCTTGTCCCGGCGTGATCGCCCGTTGCGGCTCGTCAAACACGATGCGGATCGCATCCGGGCCTGTCTGCTCAACCGTACCGCGCCGCTCTTTCTGGAGATAGCGGGTCTTCACCGTAACGCGCAACGGACGGTCGAGAACATCGCGGGCAATGAGGTTTACGTTGTCCGCGACAAGCGTTTTAACGTAGAGGTCTTTTTCCTCGCCCAACGTAATGCTGTTGTTTTCGGCGGATTTTGCGACGACATAGCGCGGGCTGTTAAACGCAAGCCCCAGCCCCCGGCGTTGCCCGATTGTGTAGCGGACAATGCCCCGGTGTACGCCGAGGATAGCGCCATTTTTGTCAATGACATCGCCTTTCGGAGAGGAAGCGCCGGTATAGCTCTCAATAAATTCGGCGTAATCGCCATTCGGCACAAAGCAAATGTCCTGGCTGTCCCGTTTTGCCGCGTTGATGAAGCCGCATGTCCGGGCGATCTCCCGCACTTCCGGTTTGGAAAGCCCTCCCAAAGGAAAAACCGTGCGTTTAAGTTGCTCCTGCGTCATGGCGTACAGCACGTAACTCTGATCTTTTTGGCTGTCCAACGCTTTTTTCAGCAAGAATCTGTCGCCTGATCGCTCTATTTGCGCGTAATGACCGGTCACGATATAGTCAAAATCAAGCTGTTGGGCGCGGAGGAGGAGTTTTTCAAACTTGAGGCGCCGGTTGCATTCGATGCACGGATTGGGCGTCGCGCCTTTCCGGTAGGTTTCGATGAAATTGTCAATGACAAAGGTTTTGAATTCATCGGAAAAATTGAGAACATAGTGCGGCATGTCCATGCGAAACGCCACGGCGCGGGCGTCTTCCACATCATTTAAGGAGCAACAACCGCGATGGCTAGAGGTTTTAGAAGAGGCGTGGCCGGCTGTTCCAGAACAGCAGCCGCCTTCTCCGCTTCCGCTGATGTCTTCGGTTGCGAATAATTTCATGGTGACGCCGATACATTCAAAGCCCCGTTCTTTCATAAGCGCGGCGGCGACGGAGCTGTCAACTCCGCCAGACATGGCGACAACCGCTTTTTTTCTTAATGCTTCCACCATGAACGCCGCCCTCCGGTATGAGTTCAGCCGTTTTTGGAAAGGCTTTCCATAAAAGCGTTGACATCCGCCTCGCAGGAACGCATGGCGCGAATAGTCTTCTCGATCAGCGCGTCAAGCTCCCAACCGAGCAGCGCGGCTCCCCGCTCAATAACTTCACGCGAACAGCCCGCCGCGAAATTCGTCGTCTTGTATTTTTTCTTGACGGACTTCACCTCCATGTCCTGCACGCTTTTTGAAGGGCGGATGATGGCGACCGCCCAGATGAGTCCGGTAAGCTCGTCAGCCGCAAACAGGACTTTTTCCATTTGGTGAACCGGCGCCACATCAACGGCAAGCCCGTACCCGTGGCTGACAACCGCGTGAATGAGGTCTTCGCTGACGCCGCCTTCGCGGAGCAATTGCGGCGCTTTGAGACAATGCTCATTCGGGTATTGTTCAAAATCTATGTCGTGAAGGAGACCCGCTATGCCCCAATATTCGGCGTCTTCGGCGAAACCAAGATCATTCGCATACCATTTCATCACCCCTTCCACCGTAAGCGCATGTTGCAAATGGAAGGGGTCTTTGTTGTATTTGCATAGAAGCTCCCACGCTTGGGAGCGTGAAATAGATGTATTCATAAAGAAAATATAGCAAAATTATAGGGTTTTGTATAGGCGGGGCGGATCGTTGCGCCAGCATTATATCCCTTTGCGGCCGTTAAAAAAAAGCGCAACCTTTTTTGTGGGAACGCGATAGACTTGCATGTGCCAATGACAACGTTGACAAATGAATTTCTCCACCCTTCATCCGCCGGGCGTTGCGCTCGCGCACAGCCTGTTGTTCCCGCTTTCTTGCGCTTCGCAGGATCGCCCGATTCCACTTGCTTTCTTTCCAAAAATGAGTTATTTTATAAATAAATTGGAGTTTTTATATGAATATAGGCGTTTTTACAGATACCTATGTGCCGCAGATAAACGGCGTCGTTACGGTTGTCCGCACGCTCAAGACTGAACTGGAAAAGGCGGGTCATCGCGTGTATATCTTCACGGTACAGCATCCCAAAGCGGTGGATGAAGAAGGCGTTTTCAGGGTGGCTTCTTTTCAATTCCTCAACGAGCCGCAACACCGCGTGGGGTTTTTTCTTGAAAAAGAGCTTATTTTTATCGCCCGATCCCTAAAACTTGACATTATTCATTCGCATACGGAATTCAGCCTCTATCTGGCGGCCCGCAGGGTTTGTAAAAAGCTGAATATCCCCTATGTACATACGATGCACACATATTACGAAGATTATTACTATTACCTTCCTTTGATCGTAAAAATGCTTGTCCATGTGCAGCCGTTTTTCAAACGGGTTTTAAGAAGCCAGAAGTGCATTATCGCGCCGTCTCAGAAAATCAAGAAATTTCTTGATTATGTTGGATATGACAAGACGGTTAAAGTTATTCCCAATGGCATTGATCTTTCCCTTTTTTATGAGCGTTCCGAAGATATCGCCATAAAAAGAAAGGCGTTTAGAGCCTCGTTTAATATAGCGGAGGACGATGAGGTCATCATCTTTGTGGGAAGGCTCGGCATTGAGAAGAATGTGGAAACGCTCATCGACAATTTCAAACGCATCTTCGAAAAACATCCCAAAGCCAAGCTGCTGCTTGTGGGCGATGGGCCGGATCGCCATGAATTGCAGACGTACACGTATCGTCTCGGCATAAACGGCGCGGTTATTTTCACCGGCTATCTCCAGTGGCCCAACGAAATAAAAATCGCCTATGCAGCGTCCGATCTCTTTATGAGCGCGTCGCACAGCGAGGTGCATCCCATCACGTTCATAGAGGCCATGGCGAGTGCGCGTCCTATTGTGGCTGCGGCGGACATTAGCATAGCCGGCATGGTGATCAATGGAGAAAACGGGTATGCCGTTGAGGATGACACCGCGCTCTGGGAAAAAGCCGTCGCCATACTGGAAAATCCCGAAATGAAGCGGAATATGGGGTCGCGTTCCGAGGCGATTTCCAGAAATTATTCTGTCGAGCGGTTTATCTCCTCCATGATCGCCGTTTATGAGGAGTACCGCAAAAAATAATGGAACAAGCGCAAAATGCGGCGCAAAACGCGGCGCGAAAAGCGGCGTTTGTCGCCGTGGTCGGACGCCCTTCTGTTGGAAAATCAACGCTCGTGAACCGCCTCTGCGGGGCGAAAGTCGCCATTGTAAGCGCGGCGCCGCAAACCACCAGAAACGCCATTCGGGGCATTGTGAACCGCGAGCAGGGGCAACTTGTGTTTGTCGACACCCCGGGACGGCACATATCAGACAAAAAACTCAACAGAAAACTGCGGGAAGTGTCGGACAGGAGCGTCGCTGACGCGGAGCTTGTACTCTACGTGCTTGACGCTGCCCGTGCGCCGGCGGAAGAAGAGGAGAAGATTGCCCGCGATCTCGCGGGAGCGACCAAAAATCTTGTGATTGCGATAAATAAGATGGATTCCCCTGACGCGGATAGCGCGAAAACAGAGGAATTTCTTGCAAGATTTTTTCCGAATGTAAGCGAAGACCGGCGTTTCAAAATATCCGCGCTAAAAAATGAGGGGCTTGAACCGCTTCTGACCGCGCTTTTCGCTCTGTCTCCCGAAGGCGACGCGTTCTATCCTGAAGAATATTACACGGATCAAGACGTAAAGTTCCGTATCGCCGAGATCATCCGCGAAAAAGCCATGAACCGGTTGTGGGACGAGTTGCCTCACGCCATTTATGTTGATATTGCGGATATGGAACTCAAAGAAAACGGCGCGAAACTGTGGGTGCGGGCGTTCATCATCACGGAGCGCGAGTCTCAAAAAGGCATGATCGTGGGAAAGGGCGGCGAAATGATACGTTCAATACGGCTCGCCGCGCTCAAAGAAATGAAACGCATCTTTGATTGGAAGATAGAACTCGATCTGCGGGTCAAAGCCTCCCCGGATTGGCGGCATAATGACGGCGTATTGAGCAAAATCATTGACTGAAAAGCGGCGCGGCCAGCGGCGTTAGCGGTCAGTTGACGTTTGATTGCCCCCCTTGTTGCGCAACTGGCGGTGGAGTATACTGTTTTTATTATGGTAGGCATTATCTTTCTTTCGGTGTTTCTTGCCGTTATGATCGGCATTGGCGTCTGGGGAATGCGAAGAACCAAGACCATCGGAGACTTCTTTTTGGGCGGCAGGACGCTTGGTCCCTGGATTTCCGCAGTGGCCTATGGCACTTCGTACTTTTCAGCGGTTATTTTCATTGGGTTTGCGGGGGCGCAGGGGTGGCAGTTCGGACTGAACGCGCTGTGGATAGCCTTTGGCAACGCGATTGTTGGCGCGGGGCTGGCATGGATTGTGCTTGCGCGGCGTACGCGGCGGCAGACCCAGAACCTTGGGGCAATGACCATGCCCGAATATTTGCAGGCGCGGTACGGCGCGAAGCATCTCAAGGCGGCGGCGGCGTCCATCATATTTTTCTTTTTGTTGCCTTATTCGGCGTCGGTGTTTAAGGGTTTGGGGCATCTTTTTGAAGCGGTCTTCAACATCCCCTATGACATCGCCTTGCTCATTATGATAGGCTTCACCGGCGTGTACCTCATTTTGGGCGGCTACTTTGCCATAGCGGTTACGGACTTCATTCAAGGCATAATCATGTTCTTCGGCGCCGCCGCGATGATAGCGACGCTCACGGGGCAGGGCGGCGGGTTGTCCGCGATGATTGGGAAGGTTGCGGAGAACTATCAAGCCCATGTGCCGCCCGCGATCCAGCCCAGTTTGCTCACGGTGGCGTCGCTGGTGTTTATGACGAGTTTCGGTACATGGGGGTTGCCGCAGATGACCCAAAAATTTTACGCCATCAAAAACGAGCGGGTCATTCCCAAGGCTGCGATTGTCACCACCATTTTCGCCGTGATGATAGGCGTGTCCGCGTATCTGACCGGCGCGTACGCCCATGTGTTTTTCACGCTGGAGACGGTGCCGCGCAACCCTCAAACCGGCGCAATCCTTTACGATTCGATTGTGCCGGCGCTGCTCACCGGAAATTTGCCGGAATTGTTGCTGTCGCTGATCCTGCTTTTGGTGTTGTCCGCGTCCATGTCAACCCTGTCAAGCCTCGTGCTGGTTTCATCTTCCGCAGTCGCCATTGACTTGGCGCCGGTTCAGATCGATCCAAAAACAGGCAAAGACCGCTCGGTCGCCATGATGCGCCTTCTTTCCGCAGTTTTTGTCATTATTTCATATTTCATATCCCGCTTCCAAATCGGCTTCATCGTCACCCTCATGTCATTGAGTTGGGGCGTCATATCGGGCGCGTTCGCCGCGCCGTACGTACTCGGCTTGTATTGGAAGCGGGTGACGAAAGCGGGCGCGTACGCCGGTCTTGTTGTCGGCGCCGCAGTGGACATTGCGCTTTTCTTTGCGTTAGGCTCCGCGCAGTCGCCTTTGGCGGCGTCCATAGCGATTATCGCGCCGTTTATCGTAGTGCCGGTTGTATCCCTCTTTACCAAAGCGCCGGATGAGGAAATACTTGAGAAAACATTCGAGGGGATATGATATGGTTTTTCACAAGCAAGCGCTGGCGGCTTGTATATGCGACGCTGTTTCAAAACGCGCAGAACGACAGTTTTGAAACAAGCTCGCCTGTATAAAGGAGTTAAACATGGGGAATGTGGGTAAAACGGAGAGACAAGCCCTTTTGGGCGATGAGGCCGTCGCGCTTGGGGCGATTCATGCGGGAATAAGCGCGGCGTACGGGTATCCGGGAACGCCGTCAACTGAAATACTTGAGTTTTTGATCGCCGAATATGAGAAAAACGCGGCGAAAGGCGTAGCGGGGCATCGCGCCTCGTGGTGCGCCAATGAGAAAACTGCGGTTGAGGCCGGGCTTGGCGTGTCATTTGCAGGCAGACGGTGCATTGTCACCATGAAGCATGTTGGGCTGAATGTGGCTGCGGATCCGTTCGTCAACGGGGCGCTTCTCGGCATAAAGGGCGGGCTTGTCATAGCGGTCGCCGATGATCCGGGGATGCATAGCTCCCAGAATGAGCAGGATTCCCGGTTTTACGCTTCTTTTGCCATGATTCCCTGCCTTGAGCCCGGAAACCAGCAGGAAGCCTACGCCTTTACGCGGGAAGCCTTCGACATTTCCGAGCGATTCCATGTGCCGGTGTTGCTCCGGCTTGCGACGCGGCTTTCCCACGCTCGCGCCGAAGTCACGGTGGGGGAAGAGAGGGCGCAAAACCCCGTTTCCAAGTCTGAAAACAAGGGCGAATGGATGTTGCTTCCGGCTCATGCGCGGAAGAATTACGCCGCGCTTATCGAAAAACAGAACGCCATTTCGGCGTGGTCGGTTCAGCGCAGCGCATTGGAAATTGAAAATCGGGACATGTCCTTCGCGGTGATCACGGCTGGGTTGGGCGGAAACTATTACAACGAGAATCTTGAGGATTTTGTGAAGGCGAGAGGCGGAAAAACGCCCGCCCGTCTCCATGTCAGCGCGTATCCGTTGCCGGTTGAACTTATTCAAAAACTGTGCGAAAAAGCGGAGAAGGTGTTGGTTATTGAGGAAGGGCAGCCGTTTATTGAGGAACGGTTGCGGGGGTTGTTGCCGCAAAAGCTCGCCATTGCCGGAAAGCTCGCGGGCTTTGACAACGAAGGCGGCGGAACAGCGCCGGCGCCGCGTTGCGGAGAACTCGATCCCGACAATGTGCGGCTTGCCTTGAGTCTTCCTCCCCGTCCCAGCATACTTTCAAGCGGAGCCAGTGGAGTCGGCGTAACTGTTCCCAAGTTGCCCGGTCGTCCGCCCCAACTCTGCCGGGGGTGTCCCCACGCGGACAGCTATGAGACCATCAAGAAGGCGGTCGCTGGTCTTGAATCGGTCGCCATTACATCTGACATCGGCTGCTATTCGCTTGGCGCGAACCCTCCCTATTCGGCGCCGGAAACCATCGTGTGCATGGGCGCGTCCGTGGGCATGGCAAAGGGCGCTTCAGACGCGGGCGTCAAACATGTTGTCGGCGTCATCGGCGACTCGACGTTCCTCCATTCAGGTATAACCGGACTTATTGACGCGGTCGCTTCCAACACAAATATGACGCTTGTCATTCTTGACAACTCCATCGTCGCCATGACTGGCTGTCAGGAAACTATCGTGCCGTCAGACAGACTGCGCCCCCTTGTCTTGGGACTCGGCGTTGATCCCGAACGCTTGCTTGAGCTTGAGGCGAAGAAGCCCCTTGTGGAGGAAAACGCCGCGAAACTGCGCGTTGAGATTGAGCGTCCGGGGCTTTCGGTCGTCATTTTCAAGAGACCTTGCATTGAAGCGTTGCGGAAGTGGGCAAAGCGGTCAACGGCGGCTTCCGGCGGATCAAAAAAGTAAATTCTTTGAAGAACAGTATCTGCGCGTTCTTTCAAAACCATGTAAAATGAGAAGCGGTTCCAGCAGAACAAGGCTGTTCTGTTGAAACCGCTTCAAATAAAAACAAGTATAGCCAAAAAGAGGCGCGACTATATATGGCGCGGGCGGCGGATGCAAGCGGTTTCTCAATGGACATCTCGTTCTCTCATAGCAGTTTCATATAACGTTCCGGCTGTTTACGACGTTTTGGCCGCCCGGATAAGCAAATGCGCAGCATTTGCAGGGCGGACAAAATGTGCTGGAGCAACGGCGTGGGAATGAAGCGTTCCCCTGCGTAGCAGGGGCGCGGAATGACCTAGGCGAACGAAACCCCGAGCCGCCTGCCGGCGGCGTCCCCAGCGTAGCTGGGGCGCGCAAGCAGTCCTGTCATGCGAAGTGGCGCCGTACTCAAATATTTATTATTTTATTTATTTTTTCAAGTATTTCTTTCCCTAAGTATTTATTGAATTCCGGGTATTTCCTTCTATAATATTCATGCCAGCAACTTATCATTCTATTTTTTATCTTTTCCCAATATTTTTGATTTTCATTTATAAATTTTATACAATTATCCATATTTATGTTTAAATATTCATCAAATATTTCCATTATTTCATAAATATACTCTCCAAACAACTGTACAAAAAACGGTGTTACCCAATAGTTTTTATTATCTACCATTTTTTGAATGTATTTTTGCCGAACAAAACCATTGTGATGTCTCGAATAGACGCAACATACTATGCCCTTTTGGATATTATTCAAATTCTCAATATTTTTTGGTTCATAAAAATATATTCTACAAGGTATTTTTATTATATCATTATTTAATTTCACGGTTTCTACGTTATTATGTATTAAATCATTCTTAATATAATTTTCATTATAACAATTTATAAATACATTTTCATTGTGTGGCAATATTTCAAAAACATTAATCGCGTCATTATGCAATTCTTTCGGAAAAGAATTTAATAATGCATTCTTATTTTTATCCAATATTGTTTCCATAGCGATTTGATCATGCCATAAAAACAGCATTTAGTCAATAGTTCTCCATTTTATTTTTTAATTAATCTTAGGCGCTATTTCGCATGGCATGTAATATGCGCTTTGCACATTGGCAACCGCCGCCGCCATTTGCTCGTCGGAAACGTCGCCGCTGCGATAAATCGGCGTATTGGCGGCATCGCCCAATGCGCCATAAACCGGTAATTCGCAATCTTCGCCGACACCCAGATGGTTCGTACCCACGGGCGCAACGCGCGCCCTGAATATCAACGCCAATGACACGGTCTGCGCCTTCGTTGCGGTGATATCCATCTTTGCGCCGCCGGAACGCCGTTTATATTGTTTCCCAGTCTATTCAAAAATAATGCCCCATGTCAAAAAGCGCATGGCAGTCATATTTGGATAACCGGCGGGGCGCCGGACGCGCTCGCTTCGCCGCTTCGCTCGCAATGACAACTCTTTTTATAAGGAAACAAGCCGCCCAAAGGCGGCTTGACAAATAACCTGGACGCCGGATACGCGGCATTGCCGCGTTCCGGCATGACGGTCGGGTCCCTATATCATACGCGGTGAAATGATATTATCCATCGTAATGACAAGCCGCCGATTGGCGCGGTCAAACGCGACAATATCAGGCAACGACGTCATCATATCGAATGCGCCCATCAATTTGGCCCCGTTGATATTGGATGTCGTCGACAACCATGCGTCGTGGGCCTTGGTCGTCCGTCCGTCAATCTCTACAAAGCCGTCAAAAGGCTCGGCATAATCCACTATAATCTTAAATTCGCCGCGCGCCTGCATCCTGACGGCGCGTTCGTCGACGCCTAATTGTTCTATGGCCGCAAGCCTGTTTTCAATCCGGGCCAGATATGCCGGCTCTTCCGCGTCTGGCAACGCCCGATACACGACCGATATTTTCACCCCGTTCAGGGTAAAATCTTTGGTCTTTTCCACCGGCGCCGGGTCAGGGTCCGGCTGGGGATCCGGTTCCGGCTCCGGATACAGGTGAATCATGGCATCGAATGCCACCTGTATTCTGCCGCCGGTTATATTCGTTGTGGTCCCCAGCCACGAGTCATGCGCCGTTATCGTCCGGCCGTCAACCGCGACAAATCCGTTAAAGGCCGCATCGCCGTAATCCACAATTATTTTATAAACGCCGCCGCGGATTTGCATTTTGTCTATAAGCCCGGCCACCGCCGGATCTGGGGCGATTGACGCCTGCAACCTATTGTCAATCCGGGCCAGATACGCCGGTTCCTCCGCGTCTGGCAACGCCCTATACACGACCGCTATTTGTATTCCGGCCATGACAAGGCCTTTGGTTTTTTCCACCGGTACAGGGGTTGGAGTCGGCTCTGGTGTGGGCTCTGGTGTGGGTTCCGGTTCTGGCTCTGGAGTCGGTTCCGGTTCCGGCGTCGGAATCGGCGTCGGTTCGGGTGTCGGCTCCGGCGTCGGGCATCCCGCAAGCACGGTCGCCGCGCCCATCATCCCCGCCAAAAGCAACGCCGCTGTTCTCAAAAGCCAAACAAACTTCCTCTTTTTCATAAAAAACTCCTTCGCGTTTTATGTCCGCCGACAGGCTCAACGCTCCGCGTTGAGCGTAAATTTGTCTTCGCCGCATACGCGGGTCGCAATTAGGGCGTCAACGCCTCCGCCATCAGCATACGCCTGTGGCGTCAGGCCGCGTTTTCGTTATCCGCCCAATTTGGCGCCTGGCGCCCCCGCGTTCGCCAAAGCGGGCAAGCGCCATCCCTGCCATACGAGATCGCTTCGCTCCTCGCAATGACAACTCTTTCTTGGGCGGCATACCATCAAAAATGCCCGCGGGTGCGGGCGTCTTGCAAAACAAATCAAGAAGTCATAGCTTGCTTCTCTCGGTATCCCTGGGTCGGGGCCGGGTTCAGCCCATATGGACATGATTCCGACTGCCGGCAACAATGTGCTTCGCCAAGCGGTTCCGCGCACTGATAAGTTTTGATTCCAAGGATTTCGGGCTTTGGGCAAGGGGCGGTACCACCCTTGTCTGATTCTTTCCAAAGTTAAATTTTTCATATTGCGGTTCATACCGAACATAGGGCCAGAGGCAAGCGAAGTTCCACGCAAAGCCTGGGCTTGGGTAATTACCGGTTGCAAATAGCCACTCGCGATATCCCCCAGAAGATTTTTAATCTGATTCGGCATGCGATTGGCCCGGATACCATATATCAATTTACCATTTTCATTTGTATAAGAATAGGTTGTCGCAAATGACGTTGGTAATATATGAATTTCGTTTATTTTACCATTCAAGTCTATTATCTGAAATTCACTCAACGTTCTGGCTGTATATGACGTTTTTTTGCGCCCGATAAGGAAAAATGCGAAGCATTTTTACGGACGCAAAAAAATGTGGCGGAGAAAAACCGCACAAAGGGCGCAAGCCCGACTGCGGTTTTTCGTAGCCCGAGCCGCCGAAGCATATACAGTCCTGTTAGGCGAAGTACGCCCCGCTTTATTTCATATTTTTTTCTATTAATTTTTTCACAATTTCTTGTATTTCTTTATTTTCATTAGTGGCTTGTTCCTTTAAGGCATCATAAACAGAGATTTCATTACCTTTAAATATTATGTCTATCCTTCTTATCTGAAACATTGCTATATGTTCATAATTATCTGGATATGCCCAATAACAAGTTAAACAAATGTTTTTGTCTTTTTTGTTATTCCAATTTTCGCATTTTTCACATGCCCACGATTTTAATCTATTTGCCGATGGTGATAACAACATATAATATTCGGGTTCTTGTTCGGCAACAAAATCACCGCCTACTTCAAATGGCACCCTGTGATCTATCTGTAAATCATTTTCGTCCATAATTTCGTTATAAATAAAGCATTTTGCCCCATATAGTGCGATTAATTCCCCTTTGATTTTTTTTGATAAGGCAGTCCTGCCTGAAATTCTATATAACATTTCAGGAGAAAATGTTCCAAATTTATATGCTGCTATTTTCCTGCCATCCGAACCTTCCACTCGATACATTTCAACCGGTATTCCATATTCTTTCACATCTCTTACAGCTCTTGGCGGATGATTATATCCATATTTTTCTTTCAAATCTTCTGTGGTTATAAATCCATATTTTAATATATGGTCAATAACTGTTTTGGGACGTTTTGCGGTAACAGAATGTAATAAATCAAGAAACTCTTGAGAATAACTCGTTTCCATTATAGTCCCTTTTAGAATTTTTAGAATATGAGGATTTTAACAAATTTGAACTTACATACAATGATTCATATGTGATTTCATTTTTTCCAAGGAATGTCGCTTGTGTTGATCTTCCTGCATTAAGTTGTATATGTTTAATGCCCTTAGTTATTGGTATTTCTTTTCCATAATTTTTATTACCACATTTTCCATCATAACTTACAATAAATGAAATATTATCTTCCGCCAATTTTTCTAACACCTCTACAAATTCATCATGACTAATACCTGAATAATATCTGGAATCCCTTTCTCCACAAACCCCTTGATAAGGCGGGTCCATATAAATTATATCTCCAGGCAAAGTCATTTCGATGATTGATTTATAATCCAATGAATGAAACTCTACTTTTCCTTTTAATAAAGTAGAAATCTCGAAAATATTTTTTTCCATTGTAGAGGGACAGGTTCCTTTTCTTCTTTTATCAGGGCTTTGGTTAAAATGCCCATCTGCATTATATCTAACAGAACCTTTTACACATCGCGCCAATAAATATAAAAAGAATAAAGGATCGTTAGTTATATTAAACTTTTCACGTATTTGATAATAATGTTCAATACTATCATAATGCTGGTCAGACCAAATTTCTTTATATTTACTTACAGCATATTTTGGTTCATCAACAACTATCTTTAATAATTCTACCAAAGGTTTATTTAAATCATTTATTATAAATTTTTCTGCTCGATTTTCGATTGCACAGGCAATAGAAATAGCCGCCGAACCCGCAAAAGGTTCCAATAGACGTGTAAATTTTCTAGGCATATATTCTAGAATTTTTGGGGCAAGGTTCCTTTTTGAGCCCTGATATTGTACTAAATGCGGTATTTTCACCATAAAAACCACCTAGTGTCCACAATATTATATACTATTATTTTTGTCAAGGCCTCTTCAATACATTTTTACAACAATGTTCGGGGCGTATTTCGCCTAACGTCCCGGCTGTTTACGACGTTTTGGCGGCCCGAATAAGTAAACACGTAGTGTTTGCAGGGCCGACAAAATGTGGGTGGAGTGAGGCGTGGGAATGAGCCGTAGGCGAATGACCTAGCCGAACGGAACCCCGAGCCGCCTACTGGCGGCGATGCGTAAACAGTCCTGTTATGCGACGTAGGGACGTACTCCATTATTTTTATACATTTCTTATCTATTTTATTCTTCCTAAATGTAAAATTGGAAATAAATTTCCATAATCATCTTTTTCACTTCTATCCAATAATTCAAACTCATATTTTTTATAAAAGCCTATTGCCTGTTCGTTTTGTTCATTTTGTTCAAAAATTTTCCAACCAATTCAGCCAAAATTGCACATAACGTTCCGGCTGTTTACGACGTTTTGGCGGCCCGAATAAGTAAACACGTAGTGTTTGCAGGGCCGACAAAATGTGGGTGGAGTGAGG
>JAISCC010000010.1 GCA_031265845.1 Treponema sp. | reverse complement strand
GTCAACTACTCGAAGCTCGTGAACAAGGCCGCCGGGATCGAATCCGGCGAACGCGGCAATGTGAGCTATAAGACGCTTATGCTCGTCGCGCTTATGGAGGATATCATTCAGCGGACTATCGCCGACGAGATGGGAAAAGGCGTTTACTACAAGGAGATATACAAGGCTTGCAAGACCAAGGTGGAGCAGTTCGCGGGGCTGGCCTGTTTGCCGAAGCTGTCCGCGTAAAGGGGCGAACCCATGACCCGCTCCGCCGAATACTGGGAATCCCGCGCGAGAGAGCGCGAGGCGGCGTATCAGGCCGGAAGCGAGGACGCGATCCGGCGCGTCAAGGCGGCGTACGACCGCGCTTTCAAGAACATCGAGAAAGCTATCGCCGACGTCACCCGGACGTTCGAGCGGCACAGCGGACCCTTGGCCCTTGACGCGCAAGCCTACTACGCGCGGCTGTCGCGGCTGGCCTCCGTCAAGCGCGTTATCGCAGCCGAGATGAAACGGCTGGCCGTGGAGGAACGCGCTATAGAACGTGAACGCTACGCCGCTCTGCTGGAAGAGGGCTACTACCGCACACTGTTCGACGTTTCCAAAGGTTCTAAATTAGCCGCCAATTTCGCTCTGCTTCCGAAAGCGGCGGTAAGCGCGGCATTAAGCGAGGGCTGGCTGGGAAGCAACTTCTCGAAGCGAATCTGGAAAAATACGTCACTAATCGGCGAGGCCGCCGGGCAGATAGTCGCGGGCGGTCTGCTATCGGGCGAAAGCATTTACACCATGCGCGACCAGCTTATGAAGAGTATGCATGATCAGCTCTCCGAGCTTGACGACAAGGGCAAGAGGGTCGCCGAGCGCCTGATCCGTACGGAGACAAATTATTATAGCAACCGGGGCGAGATGGAAGCCTACCGCGAGGCGGGGATTGAGCGGTACCAATTCCTGGCCACTCTGGATAACCGCACGTCGCAAGTCTGCCAGGATCACGACGGCAGGACATACGCGCTGGACGAGGCGAGGGTAGGCGAGAACTGGCCGCCGCTTCACCCGAACTGCCGGAGTACGACGGTCGCGGTGTTTGATGATGAGGCGGTTGAGGGGTTGGAGAGACGGGCTCGGGATCCGGAGACGGGGCGGTTGTATAAGCTGCCAGCGGAAGTGACTTATAAAGAGTGGCGCGGCGATCAAAAACTGTTTCAGGATTACGAGCGGCTGTTTGACCCGGCTATTGACAAAGAATTTCCCCAAACCCTTGCAAGTTTTCAGCAAGTGAAGTATAATGAGCCTAGCGTATGGGAAGCGTTGCAAGAGAAACGCGCGGAGCTGGATAGGCTCTACCAACATCTGACGGTAGGCGAGGGCGTTGCGCGCGGGAAGCATTTAGGAGTTAAGGGCGGTCATAACCGAGACGCGTTCTTCGCCGCTATCGACGCCGACGCGGGCAAGTTAGGGCTGACACGAGCCGCTTATAAGATAACCGAAACGCCGCACCCGACCGTAACCGGGATTTCGGAGATGACATATGAGATTCCGAAACTGCGGTATAACGGGACAGTTGATACTGTGAACGGTGTAGTCCAGACGCGCCGTGTGAAGGATCCTAAAACTGTATACGATCCGAGCGTGTATTCCGATGATGAAATATATAAACGTGGGCGTCGCGCGGTGGACGCGGAATTCAAGAGCGGCAAGAAAGGCCGACTGACGGGAACCGATAACGGACTTGACTTTACCGGTCAGGTGGATAATAACGGAATATTAGAATCTGTTTACCCGACGCTTAGATGAGGTGTTTATAATGGCTAGAGTCAGAGCGGACAGACGGTGGATCATTGATACATTCTTTGAGTCATCGTTCATACCTGATATGCTTACGGAGTTAAGCAAGCCCGATACTTATATTTACGGGCCATGTGAAGAAATGGCAGTTACGCTGTCGGGGTATTTAGACCCCGATGAGATGGGATATTTCGGCGAAGACATAGCCGCGATAACCATTGAGCATGGTGTTAACCCGGACGACGAGGTTGACTTGTCATTTGCCGAGTTTCTGGACTTGCTGGATGCTAAGGTCAAGGAGTACATTATAGAACACCCGGACGAAGCCGACGATATAAACGCCAATATGGAGAATGTAAGGCGGAAGCTGTCGGTCACACGGTGAGGCGGTTAGGGCCGCCGTAAACGGCCTTGGCCGCCTTGCGGGGAAGTTTTGCCTACCATGCAATTAAATCTCTCTACAGGGGCGCTAGGCGGCTTCTCGCGCCTGATACGCGGCAGTGCCTCGGGCAAGGCGCATAAGCCAAGCTTGCGCGGGATAAATTGTGGATAACTAATCGTTGACATGTCCCTCTAGACTTGGTAGTATTATGGTATCATGTTTTGTGGGATGGAGGGGGATTATGGCGCTTATTAGCTGCCCGGAGTGCGGCAGGGAAGTTAGCGATAAGGCGGTTAGTTGCCCCGGGTGCGGGAATCCGCTGCAGGGTATGGTGAACACCGACGGCGATAACGGCGCGGAGGCGCAGGTCGCGCCGAAAAAGAAAAGGCGTTGGCCATGGGTTGTTTTGATACTGATTATTGGATTGGCTAGCGTGGCAGGCGTATATTTGATTAATCGTGAGGAACCACCGCTGACGGTTGAGGAGAAGTTAGCGCTCACCGCTGTCAAGACTTTATACGACGCATTGAAGGTTCCGAGTAGCTTTGAGTTGCATAGCGTCGATTTTGTTAAGGAAAATTATGACGACTACATATATCTTGTTCGCATTGGTTACTCGGCTGCTAACAGCTATAACGCTAAGTTGCGTGATACGGCGTATTACGGCTCATACGGCTACCTTATGTTTAGGATAGATGATGAGTCGAGTGAATCTGGTCGTACTGGGTACGACTCAATCGAATCTCGTTGGCATTTCACTGATTCTTATCGTTCGGAGGATGTTGTTCATGTTGACGTGGAAAGAATGTTGCTTCACTTGAACGATGAATCTTAGGCGGGGCTGTCAGGAGTCCGAAAAGTGAAGCGAATAACGTGAGAGGAACAATTAACCAACTTTCGGGTTGGTTTTTTCTTGCGAAAATAATTTCAAAAACTTCTTGACATTATGACATTAATCAATTATAATTGTCTTGTTTCAAGGGGGAGGTGCACAGTTGAAACAGGTTAGTGTCAGGCTTGACGATGCGCTCCACAAAAAACTCAAATACCTTATGCTAGAAATAGATAAGAGTATCAATGAGTATATCTTGGAGCTAATTAAACGAGACATCGAAGAGCGCGGAAAATGAAAGAACACCCGCTGCCATAGGAAGGAATTGCGAGTGTTCTAGTCGGAGATTTCTCTCACGTAAATATTATACTACGTGCGGGATTCTCTTTCAATAAAAAGTTTCAGAAACCTCTTGACAATAGCATTATTGCAGTATATAATAATTGCAGGAGGTGAGGCTGTGTCTGAAAAGACAATTACCATGCGAATAGACGATAAGCTTCATACGGATATAAAAATCGAGGCCGCCCGAAAAGGTGTGTCGATAAAAGATTATATCGTTGAACTTGTCTTGAAAGATTTGCATGGAGAAGAAAAATAAAGAACACCCGCCACCATAGGAAGGGAACGCGAGTGTTCTACCCACCAACCGAAGCTGGTAAATCCATTATACCTCCTTCGAGTTGGCATGTCAACGACGAAAAAGGAGGATTTTTTAATGGAAACAATCAAACAAGCTTTCCCGGAGAAGCTTAACTATGTCGCCTACATAGACATAGACGGCATTAGGTTCGTCAACACGAATTTCATACCCGATGGCGAGCTGTGGTACTGCGCCCTTAAAAAAGATGAAGCGCTCAAAGCTTCGGACAGCCGAAAGGCGGCGGCCAGCGCATGAACGAGCTGATCCCGATAACGACGAACGAAACCGGCGAGCCGGTTGTAAGCGGCAGAATGTTACATGGCTTCTTAGGAGCCGAAACCAGATACAGTGATTGGTTTGCGCGTAAGTGCGAATACGGGTTTTCAGAGGGCGAAAGCTATTACTCAATTTTGAGTAATAGGTCTGACGGGCTTCCGGGCAAGCCGAAAGTTGACCACGCCCTAAAACTCGACATGGCCAAAGAACTCTGCATGCTGGAGCGCAACGAGCGCGGCAAGCAGGCGCGGCAATACTTCATCCAGGTTGACAAAGACTGGAACAGCCCGGAGAAGGTCATGGCGCGGGCGCTGAAAATCGCCGAGCGCACACTCGCCAGCCTCCGCATAGAGTCCAGCCGCAAGGACAGCCTGATAGCCGAGCTTACGCCGAAAGCCGCGTATGTCGATCACATACTGCAAAACCCCGGCACGGTGAACATAAACGCCATCGCCAAAGACTATTGTATTTGCTAATTGAAATTTCCACCACCCATTATAATTAAGATCCGCCAGCCGCTACTCACAGTTCGCCTGATCACGGCGTTTTTTGTTTGGCTGGTGGGTTTTTCAATTATAAT
>JAISCC010000062.1 GCA_031265845.1 Treponema sp. | reverse complement strand
CAAAGACCAGGGCTGGCAAAATGTGGCGGAGGTTTGCCGTGGGAATGGAGCGTAGCGGAATGACCTAGGCAAACCGTAGCCCGAGCCGCCTACTGGCGGCGAAGCGTAAACAGTCCTGTCATACGAAATGGCGGCGTGACCTCATTATATTTTTATTCATTAAAAGGATTGATTGTTAATACTTTCTTATAATTATTATTTCTCCATAATACATATTCTATAAAAACCCAATTTGGCATATCTTCATCCCAATATTGCCAATTTTCCAATACTGTATCTGGGTCATTTATTATAATTAACGAACTGTTTACGGTATATTTTATTCCGTGTGTTGATGGAATTCCTTCATATATATTTCAATTATTTAAGTCTATAATGAAAAACATTTGAGCGCCACTTCCATATCCAAATTCAACAATTCTGTATTTTTCGTCAAAGTTTGGATATTGTTTTGATGCGTTTGTTATTATTGTTCGATAATTTCTTTTATTTAGAGTATCCAAAATAGGTATACACACATTTCTATTACAGTTATTTTTTTGTTAAAAAAACAGAAAAATCAAGGTTTATATTTTTAATAATTATTGATAAAATTTCATAATCAATATCATTTGAAAATATATTACCCGATAATATTAATACCATAACAAGTGCCGTTATTATCCTTTTCATTGCCGTTTCTCCTTATACAAAATTATATTTTTTATAAATCTTGCCACTATTTCTTTATAATATTTTTCTATCCTTTTAGCCTCCATTTCGCCTAACATTCAGGCTGTTTACTACGTTCCAGGTCGACGACGTTTTGCCAGCCCATATAAAGGCTTTGCGCAACAAAGACTAGGGCCGACAAAATCTGGCGGAGGTTTGCCGGGGGAATGAAGTGTAGCGGAATGACCTAGGCAAACCGTAGCGCGAGCCGCCGAATGGCGGCGAAGCGTAACACTCCTGTTATGTGCGGTTTTTTGCTTTTATAACTTACTTTTTTAATTTTCAATTTTATTCTCGTCTAACTCTAAAAAGTGGAACATTTTTATTTGTTCTTTCAGCTTCCTGTACTCGAAGATCAATTTCACTAAGAATAAGACTTTTGCCATATTCTGTTCCTTGTATATAACCAGATTTGTAGCCTTCGTCTATTCCTATTTCTCGTCCTTCTGTATAGCCCAATGTATGCCCTTCGTTTCTACCAATTTTTAATCCTTCTGCATAACCGGCATTATATGAACTTTGTTTTGCTTTTGTAACTTCTGAGTTTAACATTGTCCTCGAAACACTATCAGGGTCTTTTATATATTCAGTTTTTGGTTGATAGACAATGGTTTCTTTAACTTTTACTTCAGAATGTCCTATGGCATAACCTATAAAGAATACAACCACGAGAATTATAACAATAAAAAAATTTTTTATACCTAAATCTTTTTGAGTATTTTTTGATACATCACCGGTTTCTGAAATATTATTATTCCGGTATTTTCTAATATGGATTGTTTCTTCCTTGTCAGAATTATTATTATATACGACATCCATTTCTTCATTTTTAGAACGTATAACATACATTAAACCTAAAGCCATTAATAGCACAATTGATATTACTATTATTATTTCCACTTTAACGCCTTAATAAAAATCAACAAGATTAACATAATGAATTTGCCCTTTTTCCGCATCTATTACCTGTATGCTCAAAGTTCCAGTTGCTGTTATCTCTGGTATAACAAGATAAGATAAACCCAGATTACGGCAAATTGAAACGGCAGTTTCTTCAGCTATTCTGCCGGATGTCTGTAAATCTTGTTCGCGGTGAATGTTTCTTATATACCTACGTGAAACCATTACAAATTTTTTAGAATCCACAAGAAGTTTTTCAATTTGTCTTTGTGTCCAATCAGAAACGCTTGATACGGTTCCTTCATAAATAGTTGGATCGATTTCATATCTTAAATCAAAACACCAATCAACACCAACCCGTGAGCCCTCTGGAGCCGAATCAATGATATTTTTGAATTCGGTCTGAAGCAGAGGCTGCATTAAATCTCTTTGCTTTGAATAAGATGGTTGCTGAGATGTACATCCAACGAATATAAAAACGAGTAAAAAGCAGAATGTTTTGTATAGTCGTAATTTCATAAATCACTCTTAATGATTATATTCGTTAAGTATTGCTTTGTCAATATTAATTTCAAAAATTTACAATTTGCGCTTAACGCAATTTTGTGACTCCATAAGGCAGAACGGGCGGTTGCGCCGAGGTAAGCTTGTATTAGTCGTCGCCTGCGTCCATTTCCATCTGAAAATCACTGCCGCGCGGCAGGCGCTTTTTATGTGTTGCAAGCGGCGTCTGGCGGAAGATGCCGCCAGTTTGCAGTCGAATCATACGGATTGCCACCCGGTATAGCAACCAACGAAGCGAACACGCATGATGTAAAGACATAAGGCGAGACTCGCTTCGTTTCTCCATTACATGCTAAATCAGTTAAATCACATGCAAAATCTGCTCGTGTATGGGTTTGCCTCCCGGCACCATGGGCAGAACCTTCTCGTCGCTGTCAATAACGGCGTCAATGAGCGCGGCGCGTCCGGCGGCGTTATCTTCCGACGCTTTTTCAAGCGCGTAAAAAAACGCAGCTTCATTTTCCGCGCGATATGCGGCGATTCCATAGGCGTCCGCCAATTTCACGAAATCAGGCGGCCTGTCAAGGGTAGTTTCCGAGTACCGCTCTTCATAAAACAGGCGCTGCCATTGCCTCACCATGCCGAGCGTACGGTTGTTGAATACGACAATGAGCAACGGTATGCGGTACGCCGCAAGGGTCGCCATTTCCACGCAGTTCATGCGAAACGATCCGTCTCCGGTGAAAAGCGCCACGGGGCTGCCGGAGTCCGCCGTTTTTGCGCCAATCGCGGCGCCGAGTCCAAACCCCATTGCGCCTAATCCGCCTGATGTGATGAATTTTCGCGGCGCATTGCACGGGAAAAATTGAGCCGCCCACATTTGATGTTGCCCCACATCGGTGACGACGATAGCGTCGCTCCCCAGTCTTTTCGCGGTTTCTTCAATGATAAAGCGCGGGTGCAGGGCGTGAGTCTGGTTCCGCTCCAACTGGTGGGATTGGGGCAGGCGGGTTTTCCATGTCGTTATATCATTGCCCCAGCCGTTTTCCGGCAACGGCGAGTCTTTTTCCAGTCGCTCAAGAGTGTACGGCAACGTTTCTTTTATAGTGCCGGCAACCCACCGCGTTGACGGTACATTTTTGTTGATTTCAGCCGGATCGATGTCGAAGTGGAGAATTTTCGCTCCCGCCGCAAAGGTGTCCGTGTCGCTGGTAACGCGGTCGGAAAAACGCGAGCCAATCGCGATCACGAGATCCGCAGTCTGCGCCGCTTTATTGGAGGCGACCGTGCCGTGCATGCCGATAAGTCCGGTGCAGAGCGCATGGTCACACGGGAAGCAGCCGGTTCCCATGAGGCTCACCGCGACCGGCGCGTTGAGCGTTTCGGCGAATCGTTTGAGTTCTTCCGCCGCGTCCGCAATGATGACGCCGCCGCCCGCGTAAATAAGCGGACGTTTCGCGCTCCGTATCAACGCCGCCGCCTCATCTATATCATTTTCGGAGAATGTTTTGCGGCGGTTGCGTTCGTCAAGCCGGAGCGCCCGCTGGCTTATGACGGTTTCTGTATGCACGTGACGCAACGGCGTCCATTCGCCCATTTGGGCCGTGATGTCCTTGGGTATGTCGATAAGCACCGGACCGGGACGTCCTGACGCCGCCACTAAAAACGCTTCCCGCACTATTTCCGCAAGTTCGCTCACGTCTTGAACGATCCAGTTGTGCTTGACTATGGGCATGGTGATCCCCGCAATATCGACTTCCTGAAAACTGTCCCTGCCCAGCAGATCTCGCGCCACATTGCCGGTAATTGCGACTACGGGCGATGAGTCCATATACGCTGCGGCTATGCCCGTCACCAAATTCGTGGCTCCGGGACCCGATGTGGCGATGCATACGCCAGTCTTGCCCGAAGCGCGGGCATAGCCATCCGCCGCATGAGCCGCATGTTGCTCGTGGCTTGTCAAAATATGCCTGATCCTATCTTTCTGCTTGTACAGTTCATCGTAAATAAACAAGACCGCGCCGCCAGGATAGCCGAAAACAGTGTCGACGCCCTGTTCGATGAGCGCCTCAATTAAAATTCTCGCTCCTATGTATTGCATGTTTCCACCTTATAGCAATGAGCCGCCCGCCCTGAAGGGCAGGGTCTTGCGCCCACATACTCAAAAAAAATGCGGCGTCTCTATAACGGATGCTGATACTGGTTTGGTCCGCGCCATAGAGGATGATTTTGACCGCCGATCTTGACCGCTGGTTCTCAACCGCCGAGATACGCGGCTTTCACCGCTTCATCGCGCCGCAGATATGCGGCGTCGCCGGTTTTGCTCACAACGCCTGTTTCAAGGATGTAGGCGCGGGAGGCGATGGCAAGCGCTTTGAATGCATTCTGCTCAACCAGCAAAATGGTCGCGCCAGCTTCATTGATGCGCGTGATGATGGAAAATATTTCGTCAACCAGAATGGGAGACAAGCCCATGGAAGGCTCGTCCAGAAGGAGAAGGCGGGGAGCGGACATAAGCGCCCTGCCCATTGCCAGCATCTGTTGCTCGCCGCCGGAAAGAGTGCCGGCATGTTGGTTGAGCCGTTCTTTCAAGCGAGGGAAAAGGTCGTACACCATATCGCGGTCACGCTCAATGCCCGCGCGGTCGCGCCGCGTATATGCGCCCATTTCAAGGTTGACCTTAACCGAGAGATTGGCGAATATGCGCCGTCCTTCCGGCACCTGGACAAGACCCAATTTCACGATGCGGTCGGGCGGCAGGTTGGTGATGTCAAGCCCGTCAAAAACAACGGTTCCGCCGGTTTTCTTGATGATATTGGACACAGCGTGCAACGTTGTCGTCTTTCCCGCTCCATTTGAGCCGATAAGCGTAATGATCTCGCCTTTTTCCACAGTGAAAGAAACGTTCTGCACCGCCTTAATCGCCCCATAATGCACTATCAAATTGTCAACGTTCAGCATATTGGCTTTCTTACTCCTCTTACGCCGGCGTTGCGGAGCTTTCCGCGGCTTCTGATCCGAGATACGCCTTAATCACCGCCGGATTCCTGCGTATATCTGCGGGAACGCCTTGAGCTATGATGCGTCCGTAATCAAGCACAATAAGCCTTTCGCAAATGCCCATGACCATATTCATGTCGTGTTCAATCAAGAGAATCGTAAGGCGAAACTGTCTTCTAATAAGAGAGACAAGCTCCATAAGTTCGCGTGTTTCCTGAGGGTTCATGCCTGCGGCGGGTTCGTCCAGAAGCAAGAGGCTGGGTTGCGCCGCAAGCGCACGGGCTATTTCCAGCTTGCGCTGTTCGCCATAGGGCAGGTTTCTGGCAAGCTCATGTTTCTTATGCAGAATACGGAACAATTCAAGCAACCCGTCCGCCGTCTCGGTCATCCGCATCTCGTCTCTGTGAAAGCGTTTTAAGCGGAACAGCGCGTCAATGGGGTTCGCCTCACGCCGCGAATGGAGCGCGATCCGCACGTTGTCTTCCACAGACAGGTTGCCGAACAGCCGTATGTTCTGAAACGTCCGCGCAATGCCGATTCGGTTTAACGCGGCGGGCGTTTTATTTCTTATGGAGAAACATGTGTTGTCTCTGTTCCGAAAGACAATGGTTCCAGCGACCGGCTTGTAAATGCCTGAAAATATATTGAACACCGTGGTCTTGCCGGCGCCGTTCGGTCCGATCAATCCCACAAGTTCGCCTTCTTCCAGTTCACAGCAAAAATCGCTTACCGCCGCAAGTCCGCCGAACACTATGGAGAGGTTTTGCGCGTGGATCACACATTCTTTCTTTTCACCTTGCATCATGTTCCTCTCTTCTTCAGTTTTTTCACTATATGATGGACGGTCCAGTCCTTTGCGCGTTTACACAGCCTGACAAAAGAAAGCTCCTTCATGCCAAGCAACCCTTGCGGGCGGTAGAGCATCACCGCAATGAGAATGAGCGGATAAATAATGAGCCGGTAATCCCGCAGAAAGCGGAGGAATTCCTGCAAATACGTCAATATATAGGACGCGAGTATAGCCCCGGTCATGGATCCCATGCCGCCCAATACGACGAAGATGAGATAGTCTATGCTTTTATTGAACGACGCGACATCCGGTTTTACAAAGCCGATGATCGCGGCGTACAATCCTCCGCCCAGTCCTGCGATGAAGGACGCGATCACAAAGCCTATCATCTTGTAGCGAAAGACGCTGATGCCATTCGAGTTGGCCGCGATTTCATCCTCCCGCACCGCGAGAATCGCCCTTCCGTACGTTGACCGCAGAAAATTTTGCAACAATATGATGACGGCGACCAGAGCGGCGGTTACGATTAAGAATGAAAGCGCCGGATAGACCGCGAGGATCGTGGTGAATCGTCTGCCGTTTGCGCCGCCGGAAACGGGTTTTATGTTTATCAGTATCACACGGATTATTTCACCAAAACCAAGCGTTACAATGGCGAGGTAATCGCCGGTGAGTTTCAGCGTGGGAAACCCGATAAGAAAGCCGAAAAACGCGGCGACAAAGCTCGCCATGATGATGGAAACGGGCAGTGGAATATGCATATCCAGGGTGAATACAATGGTCGCGTATGATCCAATCGCCATAAAGCCCGCCTGCCCAATTGAAAGCTGTCCCGCAACGCCCGTTATGGTGTTCACGCTGACGGCGAGTATGGCGTTTACGCCCGCCAATGTTATGATTTGCGCGATATATGCGTCTATAACGCCGCACTGTATGAGGATGGACGGCGCGAACACCGCAAGTACGGCGAAAACGCCCGGAATGAGGGTGTTTTTCATGCGATTCGTCAGAATCGCCCGATTCGTCATACTTTCACTCCCGTTTTTTTGCCTAAAATGCCGGCGGGCTTTACCAGCAGAATGATGATGAGTATGGAAAACGAAATGGCGTCCGCGTATTGCGAAGAGATGAACCCCTTGGTGAGGGTTTCTATAACCCCGAGCAACAGTCCGCCGAGCATGGCGCCCGGCACTGAACCGATGCCTCCCAACACTGCGGCGACAAACGCCTTGAGTCCCGGCATGGCGCCCATAGTTGGCGAAATCTGCGGATAGGCGCATGCGTACAGTATGCCGCCCGCCGCCGCCAATATGGATCCGAGCGCGAATGTAAAGGAAATGGCGCCGTTCACCGACACGCCCATGAGACTCGATGCCTGAAGGTCAAAGGATACGGCTTGCATGGCTTTGCCCCGCCGCGTGTAGTTGATGATGTAGTTGAGCGCGAGCATCAGGATCGCCGAAAGCGCGATCACGATGAGTTGAATGTTTGAAATGGAGACCGGTCCAAGGGGGACGGCGCTTACCGGCGGGCGGGGAAACTGCCTGGGATTGGGCCCGATAAAAGGCAACACCCGCGCCCCGTTCTGGAGCATGAGGGACACCGCTATGGCGGTGATAAGCGAATTGAGGCGCGGGGCCGAGCGCAACGGTCTATAGGCGAATCGCTCAATGAACATGCCGAGAAAGGCGCACAGGGTCATGGAAAAGAGGAAGGCGAGCGCAAGCTCGCCGATATATACGCTGTCGCCGGCGTTGTCCGCGCTTAACCATGCAAGCGCAAAGTAACCGGCGTACGCGCCCACCATGAGTATGTCCCCGTGCGCGAAATTGATGAGCAACACTATGCCGTACACCATCGTATATCCGAGGGCGATAAGGGCATAGATGCTGCCGAGCGATATTCCATTGATTAACTGTTGTAAAAATATGACAAACATGTTTTTGCGCCCGTGGTTTTGCAACCCTGTACGTTCGTACTAGGGATTCACCGTGGTTTTGTATACCGTTGTCAGCTTGCCATCGCTTCCCTTTACGAGTTCAACCATTACGGCGGACTTGACCGGATTGCGGCTGCTGTCAAACGTGAGGTTGCCGGTAACATAACTGCCGTTGGTTTGGACAAGAGCGTCGCGTACGCGGGTTGAGTCAACAGAGCCAGCCTTGACAATGGCGTCCCGTATCATGTACAGGGAATCATAGCCGAGCGCCGCGAAGGACACCGGCACGGAATTGTACTTTTTCTGGAAAGCCTGCACGAAATTGACCACCTTGAGATCGGTGGAATCCGCCGCGTAGTGGTTGGAGTAGAAACCGTTGAGAACTTCGTCTCCGGCGTTCTCGGTGAGACCGTCCCAGCCGTCCGCGCCGACAATCGGCGTGTTGACGCCCTGTGCGCGGAGTTGTTTGGCGATCAAGGATACGGTCGAGTAATAGTCGGGAAGGTAGACCACATCAGGGTTCGCCGCTTTGATTGTGGTAAGCTGGGCGCTGAAGTCAACGTCGCCGGTGATATAGGATTCACTGGCCGCAATAGCGCCGCCCCGCCCTTGAAACGCGGTGATAAAATTGTCTTTAAGCCCAACCGAATAATCGTTGCCGTTATCGTACAGGATCGCCGCTCTCTTTGCGCCGAGGTTGGCGGCCGCGAAAATGCCGCCCACAGTTCCCTGGAACGGATCGATGAAGCAGGCGCGGAAAATATAATCGCCCGCGCCGGTGATGGACTCCATAGTCGCGGCGGGCGCCACCAGCAACACCTTCTGCGCCTGGGCGAGCGATGTTATCGCCTGCGTACAGCCGGATGTGAGCGAGCCAATGATAATGGTCGCCTTGTCGCTTGTGGTGAGCTTCTTGTAGGCGTTGACGGTTTTTTCAGGGTTGCCTTCATCGTCTTCAGAAATAAGCGCGATCTTTTTGCCGTTTATACCGCCCTGCGCGTTGATTTCTTCAATGGCAAGCTCAATGCCATTTTTACATTCAACGCCGTATACCGCCACCGAACCTGACAGCGGAAAAATGCCGCCTATGGTAATGACATCCGTGTCTTTGGCTTTACAGCCGACAAGGGCGACAAACGCGACGCAGGCGAGCGCCGCGGCGGCGCACGTATGCGTCGCGGATAAAAAGCCAAATATTTTCATTTTTTGCATAAAAGCCTCCTTAATATAGATACACCACATCATAGTAAAAAGCGGAAAAAATGTCCACTAGGAAAATCCTCATCGACAGCCGCGTTAGCCGTACAATCAAGTTTCCGTTATGAACCATACTGAACCGCGCTGGTTTCTTCTTCAATCCTTCCATGGAAATATGAAACTCTTGAAGCTCCGCGTCCCGGTTTTTTCACGTTCATCAATCAGGAGTTCATCCCACGGGATTTTGGGACGCTTGCCGCTTGCCACGGCTTCGGGATGAGCCTCAAGCCAATCGTACTTGAGGAGCCGCAGACGGAACCCTTCGTCCAGAAAAAGGAGTATCCCGGCGGGTCCCGGAAGCATAAACGCAAGGAAGACCGACAGCGCAAGCAGAATGAGGTTATGAATAAAGGAAAAGACGCAAAAACCCAGATTGTCAAAAAAGATGAGAAAACATTTTTTCACGCTCACCTTGATCGGATTGTCCATACGGGAGCGCACGGCGAGAAAGAACTGAAAGGAGAGCGTTGCGGCGGACAAAAACCAAAACAGCAAAACTCCGAGACCCCAGCCCAAAGGAGTCGCCATTCTGAAATAAAAAGGCAGTACAACCGTAACGATGATTCCCGCAATAATCACAACCGCACCCAAGACAAGTCCGGAAAGCCATGTCTTTTTGAAAGCGGCGAAAAAATCGCGGAAACCGAAAAAGCTGTAATCAGACACCCGTTTAAGGCAGGAACTTGCTGCGGCGAGGTATACGCAACAACACAACACGCCGACGATCAAAACCGTTATAGAAAGAAGCGCCGAGGGTATGAGCGGCGGAATAAAGACCGGCGCCGCGACGACTGCCAAAAAACCGATGTTGATAAGAACAATTTTAAACAAATTGTCCCATAAATCAAAGAATGTCTTTTTTATCAAGAACCCAAACATTGCTCCAGTATACCGCATTGCATTGCTTTTGACAAGAATGGTTTTGTCTTCCACGCCACTTTTCAAGCGTCCCGTGGACGACGCCCGTCCACGGGATGTCTCTGCCCGGCGCCCCCTGTTTTCCGCTCCAAGATATAAATTTGACCCACAAACGCTCAAATCGCGCCGTCAAAAGTCAAAAGTGTCTGACACCACATCGTCTACATCGTCTATTAAACTGGTTGTCCGGTGCAGCCGGTGATGCAAGCTCCCAAACACCCAGTCCGCCGCCCGCTCCACAAGCCCAGCCTTCACAGGATTCTCCGCCATATACTCCCGAACCCGCAAAAAATCCCTCATCCCGTTGATTATCCGTGAATAAAATCGCTCCCCCCACACATGCCCCTTCCGCCCATGCTCTTTGTTCCACGCCTTGGCGAAATTGCACTTTATCCATTGCATTATCTTTGATAAAGCCCCATCTTTGCCCGGCTTTATCAAGAAATGGATGTGGTTTCCCATGATACAGAAATCCCATAGGCGAAAATGAAACTTCTCTTTCGCCTTTTTGACAAAAGAGAGGAAGAGCGTCTTGAACTGCGGCTCAAGAAGGCTCATGTCGCCATGGTCGATTTTCGACGTGACGTGATAGGTGGCTCCGTCGTGGAGCGTTCGCAAGCTTCTCATACTTATAATACGGGATTGTCATGCGAATTGCTTTAATGATGTCTGACACCGACTCGACTTGCCATGCTGAAAATATTTTGGCATCCGTGTTTTGATGTCTGACACCGCCCTTAGTGACGCCACCAACTTGGCGGGTCACGTTTAGCTCAAGCCGTGGAGGTATTAAACCTTTTTATAAAAAGTAAAAAAATTAAAATTGCCAGCCCGCGCCGGCAAAGAGTCGCAGATACCCCGGCGGGGGATTGTCCGCCGTAAACAGGTGGGTGAAATCCATCCCGGCTTCCACAAAAAACGGCTTGCGGACAAACCATTGAAAGGACAATCCAGCGGCAATCGCCGGCATGAGGCTCGCCATCGGCTCCGTCTCCCCTGCGTTAAAAATAAAACGATATCCCACAATTGAATGGATGCCGGCGCCGATACGAAAGTTAAGCGCCATTATCCGGTTCGAAAACCACTTCTGGTAAACTCCGTAAAGCGTTCCGCCCGGCATCTGCAATTGTATCTTATAGCCCTCCCGCGCTATGAGAAAATAGCTCCATGAAGGTTCAAGCTCAAAACCAATATACCCCCATGACCGTTTAAAAGGAATAACGCTCAAGCGGATATACGCGCCAATGGGGAAAAAGGCTGTGTCAAACAATTCGTTAATACGCCCATAGAGGGGAAATGTGGGTTTATATCCTGCCGAAACATTGATGTCTAGAAGTTTCTTGAAGGCGATCCTGAAAGGTCCCAGTTCGGCTGTCAGCCCGCCGGGATTTGTCACATGAATGGTATACACCCCGACATCCAACTGAGTGTAACTGAAACCCAGCCGGACCCTGTCCTCCTGTTGTTCCGCTCTTGCCATCCTGGGAATTATACGTTTTCCCTGTTGTCCCTGAAGGTATGCCCCAATCCCATTTGCAAGATTTCTTCCAAAAATATCTATATTCCAGACAACATCCTCGTCCATATAAAAAGACTCAGGGCTAAACCGGAAAATCTCAGGCTGTTTCGCCTCAAGAATTTCAAATTGAGCCCACGCCGCCGCCTGACCCGGCTTTTCCAGAAAGTCATAGGGTCTGACTCGGTAACGGTACATCCCGGGAGCCAGGGAAACTTCAAAAAACGCCCTCTCCGTTTTTTCGCGTATGAACTCTTCCCACAACTCGCCCGCCCGCTTTTCAATTTCCACCTCATAGTACAGAACGTTTTCCTGTTCTTCCCACCCAAGTGTTTGCATAAAACGTCCATCGTCTCCAATGCGGAAGCCGGAGCGGAAGCCGGATTCCTGCGCCCAAATAAGCGTACCGGCAGACAAACCAAAAGCGATTGTCAGAAAAAAGAGCAAAGAACGCGGCGCCTTTTTGTATAGCATTTGTTGCGTCAATCCTCCATCTCTTTTCATTCTCTTCCATAAAGCAGTTCAGGTGTCCGCAGTACTGGCGTACCAGGCGAAACGAATTCAATCCTGAAACTATTCTCGCCAATTTCGCCCCGCTGGACTATCACATCCGGATCCTCCCGCCGTTCTCCAGGTCCCGCCAGCGCCGCTTCCACCCGCCAGACAAAGGCGCCCACATCAAGCGTCGTCAGATCTTCCAGCGCGAAAGACGTTTCCGCCATTGGTCCTGTGCGCACAATGATTTGTCCTGTATCCGCGTTTTCAAGGGTAAATACATACCCTGACGCGCCCGGTACGGCGTCCCATGAAAACGTGATGCGCCGGGTTTCTTTGAGTTCCACGCCGCCTATGATTTTTCCATCCGCCGGCAGACGGTTTGCCGCCTCGGGCAGAAGCGGTATGGGAAGCGTCCGGAACAGACGGGGCGCCTTGGCGTTGATGTCAAAGCCGTCAAGAGTTTCCGCCTGGATAATCCAATAATAATCCCCCTCCCACAGACGGGGCAGGGGTACGGTTCTGGGCGGGTCGTTTATCACGGCTACGGGCGTTCCGGAAAAGTCCTGGTTTCGGGAAAGAATGAACCGGCTTGCCCCAACCGGATCGACCGAACTCCACCGCACCGTTCCCGGTTCAAGGTAGGCCTGGAGACCCTCAAACGTTTCTCCATTGGCAGGATACTCCAGGGTTACCGGGTACAGTTTCCTGATTGTGAAACCAGTTTCCGAGAGCAAACCCGTCCGCCGGGCGCTTCGGGAATTTTCCGGCGAAAACCCCTGAACCGTCCAATAGTAGCTCGCCTCAGGATAATCATCCATAGAAAATCTCTGGCTTGTCATTTCGACCAGGTTGTTTTCATAGATCGGGGCGTTCGGATTTTCTCTATAGTACAATTTGAAATGATAGTATTCCGCTCCCTCCGAGCGCTCCCAGGAAAACGCCACCGGTTCATTTTCCTGGACCACGGTCAGCCTGTCTGAGGCGGGCATAAGGAGAACCGGAGCGGGTAGGGGAGGGGCCGCGACAAAAGCTCTGGGCTGCGTTTCAAACGCCACGCCGTCAGCCCCCTTTGCCTGTATCCGCCAATACCACGTTCCTTCAGGCAACATCCTGCCCTGGAAGGTCTCGCCGCTCACCGCCTCGTCAATCAAGACAGAAGAAAAATCAGTCCGGTCAGAAATCTGAACCCACGTTTGAAAGGGCAGATTGGTCTTCCAGGTAAAGCGTATGTCCGGCAGCATGGTTGCGGCGACAATATACCCCTCAGGAGGAAAAACCAGCCGTTGGATCGGATCGGATTCCATAGCTATGAAGGAACGCGCCGGGGAAAAGGACGAATTGTTTCCTTCTATATCGATCTGGGAGACAGCCCAATAGTACTGCCCCGGCGTGATGTTGTTTCGTCCCATCTGGTATGCATAAAAGTTGTCTCTCACTATTTCATCGACAACCGGATTAGCCATATTCTGTTCCGTTGAAATTAAAACCCTGTAGGAGCGGGCTTCCATTTCAGGACGCCATGAGAAATAAATGTTTCCCTGTCCGGACGCCACATTCACCGTACCCCGGTCATGGGGGTTCTGCAACTCAGGGATTCTCAATGCCCCGCTTTGGACAATGCTGAAAGACACCGGCTCCCTCTCTCCCGTAGCCCCGCTATACCCGTCGGAGAACATCGGTTGCGCCCGCCAATACCATGCGCCCGCCCCCAACTCGGAGGAGTAAAGCGAAGTTCCCCGGACTTCTTTGGACAAGACGGGATTCGTCATGGCCGGATTGTCCGCCACTTCCACACGATACATGACCGCTTCGGGCGTTTCCGTCCACTGAAACCGTACGGAAGGCTTTTTCAGCCTGAATTGATAGCGATAACCTTCCACCGGGGTAATCAAAACCGGCGCGGGGGCGAACAATATCCTGAAAGGCAGGGTGTTGGGGGAAACGCTTCCTTCTTCATCCGCAAGGGAAACTCGCCAAAAATAAGAGCCCGGCTCAAGCTCCGCGACAGCCTCGTCTCCGGCGAACTCCTCGCTGAAGACGAGGCGGGTGAAAGACCGGTCTTCCGCGATTTCAAGCCGCGCCATTTCCTCCTGGTCCAGATTTATCCGGTTCCAGCGAAAAGGCATGCCACGCTTGCCCTGTTCAGGAGTGAGAAAACGCGCGTGGGGGAGGGGGAAAAGGGGCATCGCTTCCCGCACAAGCCGCGCGCTGTTTTCGCCCAGGGTGACGGTCTCCCCGGCAGACATGACGCCGCTTTCGCCGGAGCCGGCGAATGAAGCCGAGCCTTCCATCACCCTAATCGTAAAATCGCCGCCGTCCACTCCAGCGTTGACCATCGCGCCTGTTTCCACCGTAATCTGGCGGTCTCCCGAAGCGATGACCAATGCGGATTGTCCGGCATTGGCGCTTATCGCGCCCATGTTGAGGACAACGCGGTCTTTGTGAATCTGGATAAGGCAGTTATCCACAAGGCTAATGACCGCGCCCTGGATAAAGGTGATTTCCGCCTCCGAAAGTTCCGCAGTTCTGATAAGGTCCCCGTCATACACCGGACTTTCCCGCTTGAGCCGGTCCCACAACACCCGATCCACAAAACGCCGTTGCGCCGCTTTGTACTTAAAGGTGATCGTCCCTATGGGCTCCGACTGCCGCGTCAAGGTTTTGAACAGATCGAGCCGAAAAAGATTGAGGGAAAACAGAATTCCGGCGATACAAAAAAGGTACATCAAAAAATCCAGCGCGCGCTTCATCCTCTCTATCCTTCCCCGCCAATCTTGTATTTCTTCTCCTCCGCTCCGGTGTCAACGGCGCTTAAATCAGGCGGCTGTATGCCCAGGAGATTCCGTACCTCCGCCAATGTCTGCGAACCTTCCGCGCCCTTGAAATTCACCACCGCAAAAAGACGCACCGGTTTTTCCTTGCCTTTCACCTTGACCGACGGCATTTCTTCGGTGATAAAACGCTTCCCAACAAGTTCCCATGTGTTTTCGGTAATGAGTATGTCCGTGCCCAGAGGTTTGTTCAGGGCTTCCGTCCGGGATGCGAGGTTCACCGGATCCCCGATTGCCGTGTATTCCATGCGCTGTTCGGAGCCAATCTGCCCCGCAGTTACAATGCCCGTATTGACGCCGCAACCGATGCGGATGGGCGGATTGCCGGGATCGCCGACTTTCCTGCCCCGGTTCATCTCAAGAAGGGCGGCTCTCATCATCAGCGCGGCTTTTACGCAGTTAAAAGCGTCCTCTTCAGGCGACCCCGACGTGTAAGCCGTGCCCCAATGGGCCATCACCGCGTCGCCGATAAACTTGTCCACCACTCCGCCGGTCTTTTGCACGCACTCCACCATCCGCGTGAAATAGTCGTTCAGCCAAAGGACAATCCTGTCCGACGCCTCATTCCCAAACGCCTTGGTGAAGTTCTCTGATTTTTCCGTAAACGCGCGAATGTCGGAAAAAAAGATCGTGGCATGTTTGGGCAGGCCTCCCGGTTTAATCTCGCCCCGCATAGCCCGGATCGCTATCTCGCGGTTGGTAAAACGGCCAAAAATGCCCAGGGCTTTGCCCATCCGGTCAAAACTGGCGGTCAGGGCGCCAACTTCATCCCTGGTCTTGGGCTTCAAAGCGATCTCGAACTGTCCTCCTTCAATCTGTTCCGCCGCTGCGGCCAAAAT
Source organism: Treponema sp. (assembly GCA_031265845.1). GTDB lineage: Bacteria > Spirochaetota > Spirochaetia > Treponematales > Breznakiellaceae > JAIRKH01. The sequence goes on along the minus strand of JAISCC010000062.1, from coordinate 3,274 downwards.
CCTTAAAGGTTTGCTGATGCTTATGGAAAAAAGCCGGATCGCTATGATGGAAGCCAACAGCACCGCCACAGTCAAATAGACATTCCGCCGCGTGGTGGCGGCTGTCCCTTCAAAGACCACATCGTATTCTATATTGGTGACCACCGCCACATTCGCCAGGGGCAGTTTTGTAAAAGCCCCGAAATAGCGCCTGCCGTCTTCCCCGGTATAGAGGGTCTGCATGCTCTCCCCGGGATTCTCCCGCATGGACAGGATGAAGTCCCAGTTCCCAACATTGGCTCCCGCCCGCACCAGATCGTGATCCGGGTGGATCAGCAGATCCCCATCGCCGTTGATCATAAAGGATGAATTCGCCCCGGTCTCAAAGGTTTCGCTGAGGGATTCCGGGGAAAAGAATATCGCCGCCGCCTCGCTGTACCCGCTTTCCTCCCAGGGGAAAAGCAGAACGAGCAGGGGGATCCCAAACGTTGGCGCGCCATTGAGGATGACCGCTTCTCCGGCCGCAGCCCGTTCCACTGTTTCCCTATTTGAGCCGAGAAAAGATTCGACAAAAGAAGAGTCGGTTTCATTGGACAAAAAGAACCGGTCGTTTATTAAAACAGAGGAGTTTGAGGCGGATGTTGCGGAGGCCGCAGAAGCCGTCACAATCGCCGCGATATTCTGGTTCCGCTCGAAAAAGAAAGCTGCGGCCTGCCGGGAAAGGGCCGGGGAGTTTCCCGCCGCGGAGAGAGTGTCCAGCAACACCAGGGAGCTGGACCGGATTGCGCTCAGGGCGCTTTCCGCCTCCGCCGCTGATCGGCTGTTTATGCTGAGGTTGTTGTCCTCCGCAGTGATCCTGACATCGCTTGAGACCATCACCGACACCAAAACGGTAATCAGGGACAGGGAAAAGAGAAGAAGTATGGAAATAATGGCCATCAGCTTTAAGCCGATGGGATAGCGTATCTTTGCGCCTTTTCTCTGTTTATTCTTTTTTCTGCTCATCACTGATGAATTCCTCTTCGCCTGACATGGTTCAGGCTTTCCACTTTTTATTTTAGACGCTTTTTCAAAACGCACCCTGTATGCGCGTGGAAAAGCGGGCTTTGACCGCTTTTCCACGCCTCCATCCGCCTTTTTCATCAAAAACTTCAGGTTCCGCGCAAACCCGATCCGTGTTTGATGAACGCGGATCGGGTTGAAGCGAACCTCGTTTACTTAATTTTTCCGTCCTCATCTATTTCGTTGCTGGCGTCGTTTAGCCAGAATTTTTTGTAATTGCCATCGGCAGTTATATCGTTATCCACTGTACTTATATCGTCCGCTAGCACCTGAGTTCCGGATGCAGTTGGATATTCGATATTCGCCGCAGGGTTTGCGGTCAGAGGAGGCGCGGCAAGGGTGATAACCTGATTGTTGCTCAGATACACTGGGTTGTCGATATGTATCACTGCGCCTCCGCTCATGATGAGGCTGTCGCCAGAAAGAAAATACACCCCGCCGCCCATGCTGGTTGCGGAGTTCCCGCTGATGGTTCCCCCGCTCATGATGAAGGTGGAGGCGCCGTTTGTGACAGCCACCCCGCCGCCGTAGTCGCCGGTATTCCCGCTGATGGTTCCCCCGCTCATGATGAAGGTGGCGGAGCTAGTGACAAACACCCCGCCGCCGCTGTAGTTGTCGCTATTCCCGTTGATGATTCCTCCCTCGTGCATGGTGAAGACGGCGTTGCCGCCATAGACACACACCCCGCCGCCGCCGACCTTTGCTGTATTCCCGTTGATGATTCCTCCCTCGTGCATGGTGAAGACGGCGTTGTCGCCATAGACACACACCCCGCCGCCGAAGCCGTTGCTGGCGGAATTCCCGCTGATGGTTCCCCCGCTCATGTCGAAGCTGCCGCCTTCACTAACAGCCACCCCGCCGCCGCCGTAGTTGCTGCTGATATTGCTATTGCTGGTATTCCCACTGATAGTTCCCCCCTTCATGGTGAAAATGCCATTATTGTAGGTGACATACACCCCGCCGCCATCGCGGCTACTGGTATTCCCGCTGACGGTTCCCCCCTCCATGATGATGTGGGAGGTGTCGTTGCTGGAGATGCCGCCTATGGCATACACCCCGCCGCCCATGCTGGTTGCGGAGTTCCCGCTGATGGTTCCCCCGTTCATGGTGAAGTTCTGCTTCTCATTACCGTCGGGGTTTGGTTTGAGACACACCCCGCCGCCGTTGTCGGCTTTGTTATCGCTGATGGTTCCCCCGTTCATGGTGAAGGCGCTGTTGCTAGTGACATACACCCCGCCGCCGTTGTCGGCTTTGTTATCGCTGATGATTCCCCCATTCATGGTGAAGCTGCCGCTAGTGACATACACCCCGCCGCCGAAGTTGTTGCTGTTTGTGCTATTCCCACTGATGGTTCCCCCGTTCATGGTGAAGGCGCCGCCAGAGACATACACCCCGCCGCCGTTGAATTTGCCGATATTCTCGCTGATGGTTCCCCCGTTCATGGTGAAGGAGGCGGCGGCGCCAGAGACATACACCCCGCCGCCGTAGTCGCCGGTATTCTCGCTGATGGTTCCCCCGTTCATGATGAAGTCGCCAGAGACATACACCCCGCGTTTCTCCATGTTGCTCGTGAGGGTGAGTCCCTTCCCCAGGATCACCGTCGTGTTAGCGTCTATAGTAAGAACCGGTTTGTCTAATGACGATTCGACGTTAATTTCGTCTGCTCCCGATTCCGATCCCATAAGAAGAATAGGCGGAAGATTCTTGCCCGTGGTGTCGACTGATTCGTCGATTGCCCCCGTTATGTTGATCCGGGCGGTGACGGGTTCGCTCGCCCCGCCGGGCCATCCCGAAGCGTTAGCATAGACGGTCTCTATTTCCCCCAGAGCTTTTCCCACTGTTTTGTAGGGAAGCCCCGTTGTCCCATCACCAGAATCGTCATCGCCGTTTTCCGACACATACCACTGCGTATCATAATGATAGGTGTAACTGACAGTATATGTTTGTTTGGTGACTCCGTCCGGAGCGGTGACCGCGATGACCAGGGAATTCACGCCCAACCCAAGCTGAAGGGCGCTGCCGCTGGCTACATGATTTCCGTTCAGCGCCGCCTCAATTTGTTGTCCCGGCTCGCCCGCAATGGTCAGAGCGGGAGTTTCCGCCGAATTTGCGCTCTTGTAAATGGCGTAGGTGTATGTCGCAGGATTATAATCTGGTACGGCGCCTCCGCCAATTTTAATGCCGTCTGCGCCAGCCAAATTCGCGTTGGAGGAGGCGTATTTGTCCTCTCCCC
>JAISCC010000031.1 GCA_031265845.1 Treponema sp. | reverse complement strand
ACTGCGCCGCTCTCCTATATATTATCAATTATTCAGAAATTATTCAAAAGGCATTTTTGAAAAAATTTTTACGGCGGCAGCAAACAGCCCGGAACCAAAGGGTCCCGGGCTGTTTGAGTGGGAAAACAATCGCCGCCTATTCCGAATCGCTCAATTGCACAGCAACAACGTGCGCGTAACTGTACTCAGCCAGTGCTTCCGCCTTGTCATTGATCGTGTCCCAAGCAATGAACGGATCTGTCGCAGATGCCGACTTCGCCTCCTCGGCGTGGGCGACATAGGCAAGGACGTATTCTTTTCCTTCTTCCATGACGAATTTCTCTCTGCCAATGCCGCTTACCGTTACAAAGGCCTTTTCATCGTCTGGTTTCTCCAAGGTCTCGAACATACTTGTAGTGCCGCCTTGTTTTATGCTCCATTCGATGCCTATGTTGCCCTCTTTTGTGCCGCAAAGGCGAATGGTTTCGTCATCTACGCCTGTTTCAAACGCCCAATGCCCCCTGTCCATTTTGACAGAGCCGCTTTGGTAAAGATACATTGCTATATCGTATTGCCTACCCTTTTCAAAGGTGAAATTTTCCATAATTACACTATTTGTCAAGTCAGCCAGTTGCTGCTCTGCGCCTGTCCGCGGCTTGTTCTCTATTGTATACGCAACTGCGTCAAACCGTGCCTGTGCGGCGTCTGTAACCGTCGGCTGTGCCGATTCTACTTTGTCGACCCTTTCACCCGAACACGCGCTCAATATAAGTAGTATTGTTATGATAATTGCCGTTAACATCGCCAATTTGACGCAACGCATAGTACTACTCCACATACAAATTAATAATTATATGTTTACCGCCGGGTTTGTACAGGAATCGGAGGTGCTGCTATCTTTTATATAAAGATTTCACCGGCTATTAAAACAGCCTTGAATGTCAGATTGGAAGTATGCGCGAGTGTAGCGTTATAACCAGATACCGCCCAATAGCGTGATGTTGATGTCGATCCTGTAGCGGTTATAGACCCCCATGACCAGTCAGGGTGCTGATAAGTTCTGTTTATCGATGCGGTCACAATCTCAGTATCCGTATACATAACAGCCTCTCTTGCTGTATAAATTAATGTTCCAATTGGATAAGCGCCACCGTTGAAATGCCAATGGACATATTCAACAACAGTGGTTGATCTTGTGCCTACCGGCAGACCATCGTCCTCTGTGGCTTCATAAATAGCTGTTGTATACCTAAAGTATTCGTCTTCAGCCACTACTACCTTAGATATATGTTCAATATCTTCAACTGGTATATCGCCAAAAATCATGGCTTTAGTGCTCTCACTTAACATTTACATGGCCTCCTCACATTATTTATAATAAAGCACCGCTTGTATTTATTAACCCCAAGCATTCCCTCCGTCCTTTTTGTTACCTTGCACCACAGTCACCGCAAGGTGACAATAGTTATTAGATTGCTCCCAAACAGCAATTTAGCAATCCCGTGCCGCAAGCGCCTATATCTGTTCTTATGCGGCATCTCTTCATATCATCGACCATTTCCGACAAATTCTACCATACCGCATCGCAAATGTCAAGTATTTATTTTTGAAAAATATTTTGCCTGTTCGACAATGCAAAATTTATGAACACGCCTAGCGCCCTCCTAAATCAACCCCAAATCCCGCGCTTTCAGCACGGCGTCCATGGCGTTGTTCACGCCTAACTTTTGATACGCTATCGACGTGTGCGTTTTGACCGTGGTGATCTTCAAGCCGGTTTCCGCGACGATCATCGCGTTTGAATAGCCTTTGCCGAGCAGCGCAAGCATTGTGGTTTGCCGCTTCGACAGCTTGACCGGCTTTTGGCCGGACGCGAGATCAGCGGCGGCGCCTTTGTGGAGCTTGGCGAAACGGTGCGTTTCCAAAACCAGTCCGCTTAAAAATTCACGTTGCAGAACGCCCGCGTAATCCGGCTGCCCCGCCTTTGCGGCGATGCGCTTCAGTACCGGAAGAATGGACGCGCCCTCGTCGATCACGAGCCGCGCGTAGCCGTAACGCTGCAGCTTTTCCAGAGCGGGCTCCAATACCGCCGCAGACTCTTTCTTATTCCCGCACGCCCACTCCAGCGCGGAGAGCAGCACGGAGGCTTCGCAAAAGTCGCATACCCTGTTCAGGCTCCGCCCGAACTCCCGCAGCATCGTCACGTACCGGCGGGCGTTTTTCTCGTCTCCCAGCGCCATATGCGCCCGAGCCGTGGTAAAGTGCTGAAACAGCAAAAACAACTCTATGTGTTCGGCATCCACAACATAGTAGTTGTCAAGCCATGCGCGCGCCGCCGCTTTATCGCAGTCGAACAGCTTGAGCTTCACCTTGTACGCTTCCAAGTTCGCGAGGAAGGACTGCGCCGAGCTTTGCGCAAAATCCGTAAGCTCACAAAGCGCGGCGGCGGCTTCCCCCTCCCGTCCCATTTTCAGCAAGACGCTGTGGTGAAGAAATTTTGCCGATACGCGAAGCTCAATGCCGTTTTGCTCGGTCATCCGCTCGTTCAGGCGCCTGATTTCGCCGAGGGCCGCGGGCAAATCATTCCGTTCATAATAGACGCCGGACAGCCCCAGCGATATAACATGGTCGTCTTGGTCGCCCATCAAGGTCATAAACGCGGATTTCCGTATTTTGCCGATGTTTTGCGGCGTTGAAAGAACCTCCGAATAATCGAAACTGCTTCTGTGCGCGTAAGGCAGGTTGTGGGTGCAGGACGCGATATACCGAATGATTCCGTCCTTTGAAACGCTCTTGACCAGTTTTCCGAAGATGCCGAGCCGCTTAACCTTGTCGAGCATTTCCGAGCGGTGGTCCACGCTGTACATCAGCATGGCGAACTCCACGAATTTCGGATCGTACAGCGCGATGCGCACGATATGCTTATAGCCCGCGTCGGCGTGGCGCTCGTATTCCTTGTATTGGCTCGTCATATAGTAATACCACGCGCAGCAGACATGCAGGGCGGGGAAGTCCTCAAAGGCCGCGTCCGGGAAGTCCCGCATAAAGTACATCCGCAGGAAATCCACATAGCCGGCGATATTCCCGCGATGATTGTCGAACATGAAAAGAAACAAAAACTTGTCGGCGCCCTTGTAATCCCCGCTGTCCAGCCAAAATCTGAGCGCCATCGAATAATCCTTGTTTTCCATACAGTAATTCGCCGCGACCTTGTACAGCGCGGCTGTCTTTTCGGCGTCCCGCCCCAATCTCTCCCGCAAAAATTCCAACAGCAGATGATGATAGCGGTATGTGTCGTCGTGCAGGCGGCTGATAAAGGAATTGGAACGGGAAAGCGTCTCCATGATCTCCTTTGCGTCCGCGCGCCCCGTAAGCCTTTCGGCGAGCGACGGGTCAAATTCGTCGACCGCGGAGGTTTTTAAGCAGAAGTCACGCAGGCCGGCGCTCCATGTATTCCAGATGTGTTCTTCAAAGAAGTGGGCGAACACGCCGTTGCCCCGCGCCATCGTAAAATCGCCCGATTGCGCGATGGCGTTGACGCCGATGGCCCAACCGTCGGTGGCCGTCTGTGTGACCTTTATTTCCTCGGGCGTCAAAAACAGCCCAAGGCTCTTAAAG
>JAISCC010000023.1 GCA_031265845.1 Treponema sp. | reverse complement strand
TGCATCTTTTGGAAAGCGCAAAAAATCTCTGGGATAAACTCCATGATTTATCCCAAAGATTTCCCTTTGTCAAGGGATTGTTTCTTACCTAATCTATGGTATACTACTCCTATACTGTGTGATACACGGGAAATCAAGCTTGGGAGTTCATGGAAGACCATGAATCCCCCGCCTTTGGCTTTGGATGTCTGTCAAATGCGAAGCCAGCCGTAAGGCGATGTTTAAGGAGGTTGCTATGTTTATAGCGCAAATGGTGGCAATGGGGGCAGGTGGTCTCATTGCCGTGACACTGATTGTTTTGATACTCCGCCTGCGGCGCATTGTGCCGTCAAATATGGTGCATATTCTGCAACGTTCGAAATCAACGGTGAGTTACGGAGTGGGTATGAAGGCGGGCAACACCTATTACGAATGGCCCGCGTGGATACCGATCTTGGGCGTTACGGTGCGTGAGTTGCCGGTGAGCAATTTTGATCTTGATCTTGAGCGCTACGAGGCCTACGACAAGAACCGGTTGCCCTTTACGGTTGATGTGAAGGCGTTTTTCAGAATCAACGACACCAATGCCGCCGCGCAGAAAGTGGAAAACATGACTGAGCTGAGAGACCACCTTAAAGGCATTGTACAAGGCTCAGTCAGAAGCATCATGGCGAAGAGTGACCTTGAGTCAATCATGGAAGAGCGCTCAATTTATGGCGAGCAGTTTACCAAAGACGTGCGGGAGGAGCTTGCCGAATGGGGCGTTATTCCCGTGAAGAACATTGAGCTTATGGACATTCAGGATGCCAAAGATTCAAATGTCATCGTCAACATCATGGCGAAAAAGAAATCCGAGATAGAAAAAGAATCCCGCGTTACGGTTGCGGTCAATATGCAGAAGGCGCAAGAGGCGGAAATTGAAGCGGCGAAAGAGATCGAGGTGAAAAAAGCGGCGGCTGACCAATCCGCAGGCGAAGCGCAGGCAAAATCAAAACAAGCCGTGGGCATTGCCCAGCAAAAGTCCGAGCAGGCGGTCGCTGAAGAAAAAAAGACAACTGCGGAAAAAAATATGGCGGTCGAGCAGGTCAACACGGTGAGGTCGGCGGAAATAGCGAAAGAGTCCGCCATAGTCGTGGCAAACCAGCAGAAGGAAACGATTAAAATCTCCGCAGACGCGAATAAATATCAAAAAGAGATAGGCGCGCAAGCGCAAAAGTCTGTCATTGAGATCGAGGCCGAAGCCAAAAAGAACGCGGTGCAAAAGGACGCTGACGCTGAAAAGTACCGCATTGAGCAGGTCGCTGAAGCGATGCTGGTTCAACAGCAAAACGAGGCGAAAGGCAAACAAGCTGTGGGGCTTGCGGAAGCCGAGGCCGAGAAGGCGAAACAACTCGCCAGCGTCATGGCGCAGACGACTCTTGCCAAAGATGTCGGTGAAAACAAGGAGTATCAACAGTACCTCCTTACCATTGAGCAGATTAAAGCCGCTCGTGATGTCGGGATTGAACAGGCGAAGAACATAGGACGGGCGGATATAAAGATTCTTGCGAACAGCGGCGACGTGCAGACCGGCATTGAAAAAATAAGCGACATTTTTTCCTCAAAAGGCGGCTCGGCGCTTAACGGCTTGTTTGAGTCCCTCAAACAGATTCCAGAAGGAGAAGCGCTGGTGGGCGGTCTGTTGCGCCGTCTTGACGGCGGACATGACGACGATAAACCGGTTCGCTGACCCTGCCTGAATACTATCGCCGGTTGCGCGGCTGCACATGGTCAGGATAGGCGTTTCGCTGGATAACGTGATAACGCGGCAATATATGCGGCGGCATTACGACGGCTTCAAATACCGCTCCGGTCCCAGCTTGTACAGATTGCCGCCTCTGCTGTCGATTGCCACCACTACGGGAAAACCGCTCACCGTAAGACGCCTGACCGCCTCGGTTCCCAAGTCGGGGAATGCCGCCACTTCCGATGATGTTATGCGGGATGCAAGCAAGGCGCCCGCGCCGCCAAGCGCGGCGAAGTACACGGCGCCCGCTTTTTTCATGGCGGTTGTCACAGCCTGCGAGCGGTCGCCCTTGCCGATCATGCAACGGAGTCCCAGTTCAAGCAGGCGGGGCGTATAGGCGTCCATGCGGCAACTCGTGGTTGGCCCTGCGGAACCGATGACTTGTCCGTCTTTCGCCGGCGCAGGCCCCGCATAGTAGATGCAGGCGCCTTCAATGGGAAAAGGGAGGGCTTCCCCCCGGTCCAGCAGATTCGCAAAGCGTTTATGCGCCGCATCCCGCGCTGTATACAGGATGCCGGAAAGCGACACCCTGTCTCCAGCGGCAAGCGCGGCCGTTTGTTCTCTTGACAGAGGCAACGTACACGCAATATGGTTCATGGTGTTTCGCCTTCTTTATACATAGCTTGTATGCGTTTGATAGATGGATATATGTCAAAAAATATATCCGTCAATTCGGGATCGAATTTTATCCCCCGCATTTTCTTCATTTCATTCAAAACTTCCATCTCACCCCACGGCTCTTTGTACACACGGCGCGAACAGAGAGCGTCAAACACATCCGCCACCGCCACAATACGCCCCGCAAGCGGAATTTCTTCGCCTTTTTTGCCAAGAGGCTTTCCGTTGTTATCGATTTTAATAGGCTTTTGGGCGACCGGATCGAACCAGCCCGGATAACCGGAGCCATCCCAGTTTTCGTGGTGGGTCAACGCGACATCGCGGGAAATTTCATCAAGCGGGGTCTGAGAGTCGTTGAACAGCGAAGCCCCATATATCGTGTGCCGCTGCATAATGCGGCTCTCCTCATCAATGAATCTTCCCGGTTTTTTTAAGATGGTGTCGGGAATAGCCACTTTGCCAACATCGTGGAGCATCGCCGCTATTCTAAAAATGTCTCTGACTTTTTCCCTCTCCGCAGATGGTATCTTATGAAGATACGCCCACCGGTCGTAGATTTCAACCGAATAGCCGGCGACGCGGTTTACGTGAACGCCGGTTTCTTTGGGGTCCCGCAATTCCGCCATTTTTACCGTACGCAAAACCATAACCCGCGTACTGTGCGCCCACTGCAAGGCCATGGAGGCGGTGATTGCGAGATGCGCTATCATCGCTTCATCCGATTTTGAGAAAGGGACGATTTCAGCGGATTCACCGTGGGAATTGATAACCTGTATGACGCCGATAAGCTGATCGTTAGAATCTATAAGCGGAACCGTTAATGTCGATATAGTTTTGTAATTCGATATAATATCGTATTCAGAATTGAACGAATACGGCGCGTCTTTTCCGATGTTGTACATATCTGGAATATTGACCAAGCACCGAGTGAGAGCGCAGTAGCCGGAGATTGTCTTTTTATCTATAGGGATGGAGAAAAGAGAATAAATGAGCTTCTCGCCTTTTGGCAGTTTTGCCGACAGGGTGTCATTCTGAGAGTATTTTATGGCGAGTTTTTCTAAGGGTTTTCCTTTCTCATCGGCGATCTCCCGCACATAAATTGACCCGGCGTCGGCGCGTACGATTTTCCGCGCTTCAAACAATATCCGTTCCAACAGGGTGTCAAAATCTTGAATTTTGTTGAGCGCTTGTTCAAGTTGAAAAATATTTCCATAATTATGCGCTTCCATAGCGAACCTCACATCTTGCGTTCGTCTTTGCAGGGGCTTTAACCTAAAAAACGGTCTCAATTTTAAATGACTTTTCTAAAAAAAACAAGCGCCTTTTGAAAATGAACCAGCAAGCCCTGAAATGAAGTTTTTATAAGGCTTACTAAAAAAGTCATATATCTACTAGCCAAAAGACACGGAAAAGAGTATAGTACTTATGGTGTCTGACACCTTTGGGGGATATATGAAAGTTTACATTGATTACAATGCGACCACTCCGCTTAACGAAGCGGTGAAGACCGCGATGATAGATGATTTCGCCATTTACGGCAACGCTTCCAGTATGCATGCATCAGGGCGTTTGGCGCGCGCCCGCCTTGAGGACGCCCGCGCCAACGCAGCCGCGCTGGTCGGCGCGGAACCGCGTGAGATCATCTTTACATCGGGCGGCTCTGAGTCAAACAATACGGTTTTCCAGACCATGCGGCTCCTTGTGGAGCGTGACGCGGCGGAAGGAAAACCTTCGGTCAGGAATGAGATCATCACCACGGCTATTGAACACCCCTGTGTACTCAACTCCGCCAACTTCTTGAGGGAATTGGGGTTTACAGTGACATTTCTGCCTGTAGACAAGTATGGCAAGATAAAAATAGACGCTCTGAAGGCGGCGTTGAATGACAAAACCCTGCTTGTTTCCGTGATGGCGGCAAACAACGAGATCGGAACCACTCAGGATATAAGGGAAATTACGGCTTTGGCAAAGTCCGTCGGCGCTTTTGTACACACCGACGCGGTTCAGGCTGTAGGAAAAATACCGGTGGATGTGAAGGAGTGGGGTGTTGATTACCTCACGATGTCGGCGCACAAGATTTATGGACCCAAAGGTGTCGGGGCGCTGTACATACGGGGACGAGGCGGCAGGCAGGCGGCTCCGCTTTTCCCCCTGATTCACGGCGGACATCAAGAAGACGGGCTTCGCGCCGGCACTTACAACAACGTGGGCGTCTTCGGTTTCGGAAAAGCCGCTGAAATCGCAAAACAACGCCTCGTGGAGTACGGGAAAACCATCTCTCCGTTGCGGGAACATCTCCGCGAAGGGCTTGTCAGGCGGATACCGAATATCACGGTAAACGGACACCAGACGGACGTGATCCCGAATACGCTTAACGTCTCTTTTCCCGGCGCGGAGGGCGAGTCGATTCTCCTCGCCCTGGATCTAGCCGGCATTGAGGCGTCCACCGGTTCAGCCTGCGCGTCAGGCAGCCTTGAGCCTTCCCATGTGATAATGGCTATAGGCGCTAAACCGGAACTGGCGCACGGGTCAATTCGTTTTAGTCTTGGCTGGAGCATTACGCGGGATGCGATTGATTATATCATAGACACTCTTCCGCCCATCATTGAGCGCCTGAGATCCATATCAACTCTGACATAAGAAAACCGCTGGAAACTCCGGTTGAGTTTCCAGCGGTTCCCATAAATAAAAAGTCGAAAAAACGCTCCATACCCCTTGATCTAATGGGATTGTTTTTGCTATACTATCACTAACTTGGGGATATAGCTCAGTTGGTAGAGCGATAGGTTCGCAATCTATAGGTCAGGGGTTCGAATCCCCTTATCTCCATAAGGCGAACTCCACGTTCCCTGTTGTATTTACCGTAAACTAACCAAAGTTGGATATTCTGGCATCTCCAGTATTAGGGATGAAGCAAGCCGGAAATAGGCTCATATCCGATTAACCGGCCTCCCCGCAAATGTCCGGGGAGGCAAGTGTATATCCCAATCTAAATATCAAGCGAAAATCTATTGGCAAATAAATGCAATGCTTCGAATTCCTCTCTGTCGCTTTTGAAGGGAATTACCTATGCCTTGCTTGCTCCGCCTCCCAATTGAATGGCAAGACCGTTTTTAATATCCATGAAAACCGAAAAACAATCCAAACCCCAGCATCGTCCTGCGAATAACTGGCCAAATAATTTCCAAAATATAATGCATTTGTTATCAAGAGCCAATTTCAAATATTTTGCGGCTGAAACGAAAGGTTCCATGAGCAGACTCGAACTGCAAAAAATTGAGGAAGCCAATATCGCCTGCGCCTGCAAATATTTTGCTAGAACCGGTGAGGAACTCGTCATGTACGACAAAATCGACAGTTACGAAACTTTGATCAATAAGGTTATACGGTAACACTTGGCGGCTTTAAAAGTTGCAATATACTTGAGCTTGTTCCAAAACGCGAACTGCGTTCAGGTTAGTTTTGGAACAAACCGCAGGGTAAGAGTCTGTTCAAAAACTGAAGTTTCGGAATAGACTCACTTGACAAAAAGAAACAAAAAGAGAAATATAAACATGTAACCACAAATCATTCTAAAGGTCAGTATAATGCGGGAAGCGGTGTTTACAAACGATATAGAAAACGTTTGGAGCGTCTTCAAAAGAGGATTATAGAGGTTTATCATCATATATCAGCTTGCAAGGTATGGTGATAAATCTTGTTTTAGGAAGAAGTTGTTCCAAAATCTGGCGTTTTGGAACAGTCTCAACACGTATTCTTTTAAAGATGTCATGTGTGGTGTAACTGCACGGGAGAGGCGGAATGGTACAGGTTGCTATTGTAGAAGATGATTTTGTAACCCAAGAGCTTTTGCGGGGCTATCTTCGCCGGTATGGGACGGAATATAAAGAAACCTTTGAGATATTTGTTTTTTATGATGGACAGGAAATCATAAAAAACTACCGCCCCGTATTTGACATAATCCTGTTGGATGTAAAAATGGAAAGTATGGATGGTTTTACAACGGCTAAACATATCCGTGCTATTGATAATGATGTCATTATGATTTTTATCACCAATATGGGGCAGTATGCGATTAAGGGATACGAAGTCGACGCCTTGAGTTATTTGCTGAAACCTGTCCCGTATTTCGCCTTTTCCCAAGAGATCAAACGCTCCTTGCAACGTCTGCAAAAACGCAAGATCAACCGACTCATCATTTCCAATGAATATGGCGTTGTACGCCTGGACCCTATGGATATCCTTTACATTGAACGGGACAGGCACCGTGTTTCCGTACATACCGGAACACACACCTATTCCATGGTGGGCACGATAAAAGAAATCCAGAAAAAACTGGACGGCGATCATTTTTTCCGGTGCAACAGCGGCTACATAGTCAATATGTTCCATGTAACCGGCATACAGGATAATTTTGCGCTTGTCGAAAACCACAAATTGCAGATTAGCCGCCCCAAAAAGAAGGCGTTCCTCAAAACGCTGACTGACTATTTCGGAAGGATCGCCCAATGATCCCCGATGCGCTTCCCGATATACCGCGCCTTTACACCGCTATGGCTGAATGGGCGTCCTGCCTGATCTATATGCTGATATTAAAAAAGCGATTCCAGGAAGTCACGCTGACGCTTGGGATCATCTGTGGAATGGCGTTGCAAGGGGCAATACAAATAGCGGCGGGTTGTTTGCCTTTGGTTCTTTGGATTCCCGGCATGATCCTCGCGGTTGCCGGCATGTACGTTTTTATTTTCACTATCTGCGACTGCAACGCCCGCGACGCGGGATACGTCTGCACAAACGCCTTTATCCTCGCCGAATTCGCCGCTTCTTTGAGTTGGCACCTTTACTGTTACTTCTTTGACATCCGCTCAAACGCTGTCACCGCACGGGGCAGCCTGTTTACGCTGATCATATACGCATCTGTTTTTGTGTCCATGTATTTCTTTGAGCGGCGGCATATAGAGCGGGACAGCAGACTCAATGTGATTAGGAAAGAGTTATGGTCGGCGGCAATCATCGCTTTAGCGATCTTCATGATGAGCAATATCAGTTTTGTAACCGCGAACACGCCTTTCAGCAGCCGTCTGGTGAAGGAATTGTTTTATATCCGCACCTTGGTTGATTTCTGCGGGCTGGTCGTCCTGTATACCCATCAGGAGCAGCGCCGGGAAATGCAACTCCAATCGGAGTTGAAAATAATGCAAGGCATACTGCAACGGCAATTCGAGCAATACCAGTATTCCAAGGAAAGCATGGACATCATCAACTGGAAATACCATGACCTTAAACAGCAGATAGCGGTTATTCGGGCTGAAAGCGATCCTGAAAAACGGACCGCGTACCTCGACGAAATTGAAGACGCCATCAAGTTGCACGAAATTCAGAATAAAACCGGCAATGCGGTGGTTGATACGGTTCTTACGGCAAAAAGCATGATCTGCAAAAAGAACGCCATTTCCCTTGCCTGCGTCGCGGATGGCGCGTTGCTGAATTTTATGGATGTTATGGATATTTGCTCCATTTTCGGCAACGCCCTGGATAACGCCATTGAGGGCGTTCTCAAGATGGAAGACTATGAGAAACGGCTGATTCGCATGGCGCTCTATTCTCAGCATAATTTTATTCTTATCCGTTGTGAGAATTATTTTGAAAATGAAATCACTCTGGAAAATGACTTGCCCGCCACCACAAAAAGCGAAAAAGACTTCCACGGGTTCGGCTTGAAAAGCATACGCTATACTGCGGAAAAATACGGCGGCTCCATGACAATCAACACAGAAGATCACTGGTTCATCTTGAGAGTCCTGTTGCCCCTGCCGCTGGAAGCGTAAGAGCCGTTGCCTAAAGGCAAAGTCCAAATTCTGGTGTAGTGGACTGGCGCTTCATCAAACCCTTTCGGTCGCAACGAACCGCAGTTTCGCCAGTCCTACGGTTCGCAAAACAGCCGCAATGTTACGCGCAGGCGACCACGCTTCCTTCTTCCAGACTCACGGCTTCACCACTTCAATCGAATCAAACCAAACCTCGCCGGTGAAAGCGTCAGCCTCCGCGACAAACGCAAGCATGTCAATACGTTCCCACATAAATTCCCCTCGCGGACCAAGCCATTCCTGGGTCGCGTTTATCCATGCGCCGTGTTCGGTCATGGCGTCAAACGGTATCGTAACAACGCGCCATGCGTTGTCCGCCGGCGCCGTCTCGTTGTCAACCGTGAATTTCATGCGCCACGGGATGCCGCCCCCAC
Source organism: Treponema sp. (assembly GCA_031265845.1). GTDB lineage: Bacteria > Spirochaetota > Spirochaetia > Treponematales > Breznakiellaceae > JAIRKH01. Next base: position 4,801 of record JAISCC010000023.1, on the reverse strand, counting down.
TTTCCGCGTCTACAAACCTGACATCAAAGGAAACATCCGCGCCGGTCTTAACCTTGAACCGCAGCGCGTACCCGTTGTCTTTCAGATGCGCCCAATCTATAGAACCGGGAAACGTGAACATGAACGAGTGGTACTGTTTGGGGTTTTTCCACAAGAGGCAGTAATCGCCATCAGCGGCGCCGCTGGCGTAGGCGCTGAAAAACATGGCGTCAGGATCATCGGCGGCGCCGGTTTCCCAGCACACAATCGACGCCCCATTCCGGGGATAATCATCGTATAGTACAAAACCGGTTTGTATCTTCTCCACGGCGCCTGCGGCGCTCTGGTCAGGCGGCGTGAAGCCCATTGCCCTGACAACTTCGACATTCAAGTCCGAGTAAAAGTCACCGGACTGGCGCTCAAACAGTCCGAACCCGCCAAAATAATCCCAGCTTGTCCGTGCGACGCCCCGCTCGTCAAGGAATTGTGTAACCGCCGTATACCAGCGAACCCGGTCTTTTTGCAGGCTGTTTATTATATGCGCGCCGAATTCGCCGCAAAACACCGGCGCTTTTCTGGCGTTTGAGAATTCGGACGCCTTGTTAAGCGTCGCCGCTAATGCGGCGGGTTGCCCTTCTTGTGGATACTGATTTTTCAGATTGTATTCAACCCACGTGCCCTTCAAGTCGCCGGGCGTCGCCGGCATGTCATGGGCGTCAGGCGGAAACGGAACGCCTTTCAGGTTCCGCAAATTAGGCGGACTTCCCCATGTTTCGCCCTGGTGGGAAAAAAGATACGGATCGTAGAAATGGAAAGTGTATATGAGGTTGTCATCGCTGTATTCGGGTATGGCGGACAGGGCGCTGATGGAATTGTAGCCCGTGCCGCCCACAATAATCGTATGCGTCGTGTCTTTCGACCGGATCGCGGCTATCGCCCTTCCTTGAATTTCACCCCAGACGCTGTCGCTGATCCCGTGCGGTTCGTTGAGGATCTCATACATAACGTATTGGCTCCGGTCTTTGTAGCGATCCGCCATCTGCGTCCATACCGGAATCAGGATGTCGCCGATATCTTCCGGGGTGTTTGCAACCGGATCAAACGAATGGTTGTCAAGAATGAGGTGCATCTCATGTTTTTCAGCCCAATCAACGGCTTGATCAAGCAGGCGCAAAAACAGCGGATCCAAGGTGTAAGCGGACCTGCCGGCGGCAACGCCATTTGTGAAGCTGTGCAGATTGAGCGGCAGCCGAACAACGTCAACCCCGAGGCTTTTCGCCTGTTCAAACGTTTCCTCGGTGTATTTTGTGAATGGAATCGTCTGGGGCGAAGGCGATTGAAACCACTCCGTGAAGTTGACGCCTTTTGAAAACGGCGCGAAGTAGTTCGACGCGACCACCGGAAAATCAAGAGGGCCCAGCGTGTAATTGTCTTCTCCTGCGACATCAATAGCATCTGGGTCTACGACAACATCCGCTACGTTGCTCTTTTGAGCCGTGCAACCGACGGCGATAAAAAGCGCCGCCGCTAAAACCAATAGACTTGCACATCTTGCGCATTTCATGTCATTGCTCCTGTTGGTAGTGAAAAAGAAATTGTTCAAGCCGGTGAACCGCGTCTTTCAGGGTATCTTTATCCGGCAGAAATACGATGCGGAAATGGTCGGGTTCCTTCCAGTTGAAGCCCGTCCCCTGCACCACAAGCAGATGCCGCTCGCGCAATAAATCCATGATGAACTTTTCGTCGTCCATGATGTTAAAGCGCTTGACATCAATTTTCGGGAAACAGTACAACGCGCCTCTGGGTTTTACCACGGAAAGACCGGGAATGGCGCCGACAAGCTCGACCACCGTGTCCCGTTGATCCTTGAGCCTGCCCCCGGGCAACACCAGATCGTTGACGCTCTGATAGCCGCCGAGCGCGGTCTGTATGCCGAATTGAGCCGGCATATTCGCGCAGAGCCTCATGTTGGAGAGCATGTCAAGCCCGTCACGGTATCCATCGCCCGAAGCGTCGGCGATGATCTTTTTATTGCCGGAAAGCGCCATCCAGCCCGAACGGAAACCGGCGGCGCGGTACGCCTTTGACAAACCGTTAAAGCTGACAGTGAGTATTTCAGGATCAATCGAAGCCATCGGCACATGCTTCGCGTCGTCATAGACGATGCGCTCGTAGATTTCATCGGCAAATACGATGAGTTCATGCTCGCGGGCGATTTTCGCAATGCCTTCAAGTATCGTCCTGTCGTACACCGCGCCGGTCGGGTTGTTTGGGTTGATGATCACAATCGCCTTGGTGCGGCTGTTCACCTTGGACTCTATGTCCTCAAGCGCGGGGTTCCAGTCGGACGCCTCATCGCACAGGTAATGCGCCGCTGTCCCGCCGGCAAGTGTAACTGCGGCCGTCCACAGCGGATAGTCCGGCATGGGAACAAGAACTTCATCCCCGGAATCAAGGAGACCCTGCATGGACATCATAATAAGCTCGCTGACCCCGTTTCCGATGAAAATGTCGTCAATGCCGACATCCAGAATGCCCTTGGATTGGAAATCGTGCATCACGGCTTTCCGCGCCGCGAACAAACCTTGGGAATCGCCGTAACCTTGGGCGTTCTGCATGTTTATGATAATGTCATGAATAATTTCATCGGGCGCGTTAAATCCGAAAATAGCGGGGTTGCCGATATTCAGCTTGATGATCCGAAACCCGTCGTTTTCAAGCCGCCTGGCTTCCTTCAACACGGGACCTCGAATATCATAACAGACTTCGTTGAGCTTTGAAGATTTCGAAAAGGCGCGCATATAGAAACGATACACTTTTATGCGCCGCTTGTCAATGAGCGGGCTGGAAAAAGCGTGGCGGCGCGGCTGTTCCGGCTGTTCATGGCGGATATGCGCCTGCTGATACGGCATGTCATTCCGCCTGCGTTTGGCAAAAAATATTGAGCCTGTCCCAACACGCGGACTACGTTCAGCGAACTACGTTCGGGTTGGTTTTGGAACAGGCTCATGTAATAAGGAATCCCCGCAACAAGCCGCAGAGTATCGGATTTAACTTATAGCTCCGCGCCGTCAAAGGCGTCTGACGCCACATCGTTTATTAAACTGGTTGTCTGGTGCAGCCGGTGATACAAGCTAAACATCCGCTCCGCAAGGCCCCGCCTTCACCGTATTCCCATCTATAATACTCCCGCACCCGCAAAAAGTCCCTCATCCCATTGATTATCCGCGAGTGGAATCGCTCACCCCATACATGATCCTTCCGGCCACGCTCTTTGTTCCACGCCTTGGCGAAATTGCATTTTATCCATTGCATTATTTTCAATAAACCGCCGTCTTCACCCGGCTTTATCAAGAAATGGATGTGATTCCCATAACGCAGAAATCCCACAGGCGAAAATGGAACTTCCGCTTCGCCTTTTTGACAAAAGAAAGGAAGAGCGTCTTGAACCGCGGCTCAAGAAGGCTCATATCGTCATGGTCAATTTTCGACGTGACATGACAGACCGCTCCGTCGCGGAGCGTTCGCAAGCTTCCCATGCCTATAATACGGATTTGTCATGCAAATTGCTTTGGCGTCAGACACCGACTTGGCGGGTCAAATTTAGCGCAAGGGTCGAGGTGTTAACCCATTTTTATAAAGAAAAAATAGAATGTTTTTTGAGAAATAAGAAATGATATGGAAATATTTGGAGTCAGCAATAAAGTTTTTTGGATGCCGCTGAATATATAAAGAGAGGAAATAAATTTGATCCAATAATAGTGGCGGCATCGAATGAAAACAGGGAAAAGATGATAGTTTTAGAAGGGCGTCCAAGGTTAACCGCCATGAATTTGGCTATTGAAGACAGTAACTTAATAAAATGAGATAAATACTAAAAATACTAATGAACCTCACCGCGTTGAAGTCCGGGATATCTTGTCCGCGTTGCATTATTTACAAGGTTCGGCGGACATTCGGTTCGACTGTAAGGAAATTTATCATCTGTGGGGTCGCCGTTTTGTTGGCGTCGCCAACTCTAACCGCCCTAAAGGGCATCCATTTTAGAGGTTCCCTTACCTTATGGATAAAATAGATTTAGCGTTATTCTATAGGCGCCCTATATTATTATTAGACTTGCTCTAGCCGCAACAGGGCGCTGTGGACGCCGCCTACTGGCGCCAGAGCGCAACAGTCCTGTCAGGCGCAATGGGGCGACATCAATATATTATTCTTAATGTTTTCCTATTGCAACACCACTAATACTATCATAATAAATAACTTTAGTTTCCATCTTGCATTTGGGACATTGTAAAATTATCTGCCGTTCAATTTCCAATAAGTTTTTTGAAAACTGAAAAATTTGATTATTGCAATTTACACAAGAAACAAAAAACAGTTCATGCTCGTCTGACATACATTGCGCTCCTTTCCAGTTAAATGACTTCCCACATAACTGTAGAGATTTTTGGCCCGTTCGGGGATATAATCTGGCATGTGATATCTCCTTATACCGTCTTGGGTCTATTTTCGTGAGAAACAAGCCTTGCCATAATGAGTTTAGGGTATCATACCTTGTCGGGAATATCTACCACCTTGTCGGAAAAGTTTACTTCTGCGGCGATAAGCCCTGCTTCCGAGGGAAAATTTGTTTCCATGGCGGGAGAACCTGCCGGCTTGGCGGTAAGGTCAATTTCATTGGCGATAAAGTCCTCTGCCTCTGATTTTTATTCCCTTGGGGTTTAATACCCCGCCTCTCTGGGGCGGTTAAAACTGGGGGTGTGGGGGATTTGTTCCCCCGCATACGCGAAGATTTGAAGGTGAAATCTTCAATACCCCGCCC
>JAISCC010000111.1 GCA_031265845.1 Treponema sp. | reverse complement strand
AATGTAAAAATGAAGAAACGCACAAAAGAAATTACGCATAAAATAATGTCCGCGATAAAAGACAGGGACACAAAGCCGGAAGTCTTTTTTAGAAAGGCGTTATGGAAATGGGGTATACGTTACCGGAAAAATGTTGGGCTATTCGGCAAGCCTGATATTGCGATAAAAAAATATAAACTGGTGATTTTCATTGACGGTGATTATTGGCATGGCAATAACTGGAGAATTAGGGGATTTCCTTCTCTTGAGGCTGAATTGGAAACATATTCTGATTATTGGCAAAAGAAAATTCGCGGAAATATTGAACGGGACAAAAAAGTAAATGATCACTATTCGTCGTTAGGCTGGACAGTTTTACGATTTTGGCAATCCGATATAGAAAAAGATTTAACGGCTTGTATTGTTAAAACAATAGGAATAATTAATGAGAAAAAAGTACCCGCCTACCCCGCGCCGTCCATGGCACGGGGCGATTGTTAATGAGGCAAAAAAACTTTGAAATCATTGTGAAAAATTGTTACTAAAAAATAATAGCATAAAAATATGTAAGTGGGGGCGCATCGCATAACAGGACGGACTGTTTACGCTTCGCCGCCAGTAGGTGGCTCGGACTCCGCAACGGCTAAGTCATTCCGCTACGCTCCATTCCCACGCCGTTGCTCCGGCACATTTTGTCCGCCCCGCAAATGCCGCGCATTTGCTTATTCGGGCTGGCAAAACGCCGTCGAACCGTAGGTTTGCAACAGCCGGGACGTTATGCGCAATTTCGCCTGAATTTTTCTGAAAAAATATATCAAAACATATTGAAAAATATAACCTTATTTTGTATAATTAAAAAATTATGGAATTAATTGCATTTATAATACTTCTATCCATTTTATTTCTTTTTATAGTTGTAAATTTAGGTGTTCTTTTGGTAAAATGTACAAGGGCATCAATTTCTATAATTATAATTTTAATAGCATATTTAATGTTGTTTTTTGATTTGATATATGTTTTAGAAACAACACAATATTCAGATTCGTTTTTTTGGTATACGGCGTCTTTTCATATAAGTGTTATTATTTTCATCATTATTCCCACTGTTTATACAATTATTTTATTTATAAAAAACAAAAATATCGTGTTATTATTATTTCTTGTTTTTCCTATTCTTTCGTTTCCATTGGCATTTGACAAGGTTGATAAATATATTATATTGAAAGATACATTGAATAAATCAAAATACGAATTAAAATCATTTTTAAAAACATTTAATGAAAATAATGAATATACAATTAAAAACGAAGAATTTGTGTCAATAAAAAATGAAAATAACATGTATGGGCTAGAACTTAAAACAAATATTGGAAAAACATTAATTGGTGACAGGTGGGACAGTTGGGCGACAATAATTTATGACGATACAGGAATTATAGAAAATGCTGTTCCAACAATAAATAATGAATTTAATGGTGTTGCAAAATATGAAAAACTTAATAATATATTTGGCGGACGAATATTCAAAATTGTTAAATTGGATAAGAACTGGTACTTATGTTATTATGGATTAAGCTTAAAAAAATAAATATAGCCAGTCCATACTGCGCATGACAGGTCTGCTTGCGCTTCGCCGCATAAGGGCGGATCAGGGGTTCCGTTCGCCTAGGTCGGCTGCGCCTCCCACATTTTGCTGGCCCTGATCTTTGCTATGCAAAAGCCCTTGTTCGGGCTGGCAAAACGCCGTCGAACCGCAGGTTCGCAACAGCCGGAACGTTATGAGAAATTATTTTGAAATTTTTGTGAAAAGATATTGACAAATGAGTGGTGTATATCTAAAATAATCATAGGAGAATAGAAATGGCAAAAGATAAATATATCATTGAAAAACAGTTTCCTCCGCTTGATGATTTGTATGTTTTATTAAAATTATTGGAGAACACATTGGAAACAAAAATAAATGAGGATGATTATATAATTGGAAGGAAGCAATTATATTATATTTTTTTACATGAGACAATTCATGCCTTTGTTACAAATAAAGCGGGATGGATCCATGAATTAAAAGCTGATGAAACAGATTTTGTAGATGAACTGGCGGCTAGAATAATTATTGATGATGTAATCAAGAGATTGTCAATATATAATAAAATGGACGCTTATTATGAAAGATATGTACACCATAATAAAGAACTGGAATTATATGGATTTAAGATCACCGAAGAAATATATAATAAAATAGAACAAAAATGGTATAAAGATTGTTCTGAAAAAAATGATATTGATACTTTCTGTAAATATATCTTGGAATATTATAGAAACAATATAAAGGAAGTAGGAAGAGAAAAGGATTTTGAATATTAAAAAAATGAAAGCGAAAACTTCGCTGACAGGACTGCTTGCGCTCCGCCGCCATTCGGCGGCTCGGACTCCATTCGCCTTGTCCAGTCGCTACACTCCATTCTCACGCCGTTGCTCCAGCGCATTCCGCTGGACGTGCCCTTTGTTGCGCAAGCCCTTATCCGGGCCGTCAAAACGTCATCCGCGTAGCCAACGCAACTTATGTCAAAGTTCCATGGCGCGTTGCATGGATGAATATAGAGATATATAAAAGAGAATAATCACGAAAAATTTAAAAGGAAGCCCTGACGCTTTTCCTTGTCTTTTTATCACGCGTCGGCGACCTCTCTCCTCCCAGAATGATCCCGCCGGCGAATACCGTCAGCGGCGCTACGAGCGTCAATCCAAAACAACCCACCAGCGTATGGATCACTTCTGAAGAAACCCAGACCATGTTAATGACATTTTCAAGAGGGACTCCTTGCGCGATAAAAGTCATAATCATAGCCGTATATTCGGCGGAATACGCCAAAAGCAAGGTCGTGGACATGGTTCCGGCTACATGGCGGGACACGGAGACGCCGCTTTTGATAAGATTGAGGCGGCTGACGTTCGGGTTTTGTTTTTTAATCTCGTCCATAGCCGAGGCGATATCCATAGAAAGATCCATCATGGCTCCCGATGAGGCGAGGAAGACGCCGGAGATAAAGAGGTGAGCCAGATTTAAGTGGCTGTATCCTGAATAAAGGAGCGCTTCGGCGAAGGGCCGCGCCGCTCCGTGAATCTTGAACCAGCAGGTAAAGAAAAACGCCAGCAGGGAGGTGAGGAGGACGCCTCCCATAGAGCCGGCGAAGGCGACGAGACCTCGTTGTGAGAGTCCTCCCACCAGAAAGATGATTGCCGCGGTTATGATTGTTACCATGACAACCGAAGCGAAGATGGGATCCCAGCCCCGGAGCATGGCCGGAAAGAGGACGTGGACGAGCGCTATCGCGGTAAACACAAAGGTGATTATTATTTTTACCCCCATCCACCCCATGATGAGAATGATAAAGAAGAAAAACAGGATACAGAGAAAGATCGTCTTGCCGGTGCGGTAGTGGTCGATGACCTGGGCGTGTCCCACGCCGCCGTCTTCCGAAAAGCTCAACACCACTAGCGCCGAGTCCCCCAGGGCAAAAATCTTGTCCAGTTCCATTTTGCCCATGAGGTTGTTCGAGCCGGAAAAAACCTGCCCCTTGAACCGTCCGGAGCGTATTTCCACCTCAAGCTGCTGCTCCCCCTGCTTCACCGGGCCTATGCTTATAACTCTGTCGTTATTGACTTCTACGATCTTTCCCCGCGCCCGCTCGCTGCCCGCCGCTTGGGACGCCCCCTCAAAGCCGGTTGGCAGCGCCATGCAGACGATCATAAACAGACTTGATACCAGCGCAAAGATGCGGTCCCGTTTGTTTTCACCCCTTATACGCGCGTTGCGGAACAACCTTCGCAGCAATGCGACCTTTGTGTTGGCGCCTTTCATGCTAGAAACTCCATTTCACATCAATATAGAAAACATTGGTAATCTTGCTATTTTTTTTATGCCCATTCACCCCGTAGTAATCCTCATGCCATTGTTCAAAGCTCGCCACGTCGCCTATCTCAAGGGTGGTCCTGCCGTCAATGTTGAACTTAACCGAAGGACGGATGGCGATAACCGAGTCTCCCGTGTTATTGGTTGCGGCGTAGCCTTTGCGATGGTATTTCCCCTCTTCATCATTATCAGATCCGTCTATTTTGCCGCCCATGAAGTACACAACGTCAAGCCGCGGGACAATGGCGCCAAAGGCGCCGCTCACCCACGGATTGAGGCGGACGCCGAGTCCGACGTTCTCCTTTGCAAGGATGTATTGTCCCGCGTTCAAGCCGAACGACCAATCGCCAATCTTGCAGCCTATGGTCTCATAGATGGTGACTTTGCCTTTCGGATCGAATTCCTCAAGGTTGTCCAGTTCCGCTTCCACAACTGCGGTCAGATTTTTTACCGCAAGAAGGCGGACGCCGATGATCGCCTTCATGCTTTCATCACGGTTTGAGCTTCCGCCCGCATCGTTTTTGGGACGGAAGGTCGCGGTGAACTTGAACGCGTCGGGCAATGTGTAGCCCACATTGAAGGTGTATTTAGCGCCGGACAGGTTGATGAGGTTCTTGTTTATGCCCGCCGCAAGGGTGTTGTTGTCACCGCTTCCCAAAGACGAGATCGCGTACACACCGGCTCCCAGGTCAAACCCCGGCGCCGGAGCGGCTTTAAGCGACAGTCCCAGCCCTTCGCCCATGTCGTCGTCCAGCATGGCGCCTCCCGAATTCCATGAGCCGTCGTCAATAATCCCCGCGTTCAGCGTGAATACGTTGAAAAAAGTCAGCCAGCCATAGGCTATTGGAAGGGAAACAACCGGGGCGCCGTCTTTGTCCGTTTTGGACTGGCCTTGCAACCGGAGTTTTACGCCCGCTGTCTTGGCTTCATTGGCGTAGGAGCCGTTCAGCCGGAAACGGTAGCCCCACTGCTCCGAGTCCACGCCGAACGCGGTGAGGTGCGGAGCCACGTTTTGCGCCCCGCCGTTCCCGTCCGATTCTTGCCTGTCTGTTATGACAAGCCCCAATCCGCTGTTGATATATCCGTCCAGTTTGAACTCCTGGGCGAATGCCGTCCCTGCTGTCGCCGCCGCAAGGATGATTGCGTATGCGGCATATACAAGTCTTTTCATCATATACTCCTTCTGTTTATCACCGGGGGAGTCGCCTCCCCCGAAAGACCGCTGGCGAACAGGCAGCCGCTATTGCGCCACTGTCAGGTTCATGGCTGACGCGAGCTTCCTAAAAATGTCCGTGTTGTCGTAATAACCGCTGAAAAGCTCCTGATGCGCTCCTTTGGCGAAAGTCGGAACTGGAACGCCGGTATGGGCGTAGGAAGTCCAGCCTATACCGGCAATCTGGTTCAAAAGCTGTGTGATCTTCACGGTCAAAGGTTCGTAGCCGCCGTAGAGCAGGAATTGATCCTCTGCTACCGGACGCTCAATCTCATTTCCAATAGAACGCTGAAAGGCGAATTCCAGTTGTTCCTTCTGGAAGTCCGAAAGGCTGTTATAATCCAGTCCAAAGGACTCTTCTATCTGCGGAAGAAGATCGGACAACCGCGCCTGCGCTTTCGGGGTGTTTTTCTTGTATGGCGTCAAAACCTCATCGTTAAAGGCGACAAAAGACCGTTTCTGGAGCGCCACCTTGTCGAAGAAGGTGTCATACTGGGTGCCGGCGAAGCCGATGGTCATGCCGCCGGTCTCGTGGTCGCCGGTAACGACGATGAGGGTCTCTTGAGGATGGGCTTCCGCAAAAGAGACCGCCACCCGTATGGCTTCGTCAAGGGCAAGCACATCGTTGATAGCGGCGCCCGCGTCATTGGCATGGCATGCCCAGTCGATTTTACCGCCTTCCACCATCAAGAAGAATCCTTGGGGATTGTCCAGCAATTCTATTCCCTTGCGGGTGTAGTCCGCGAGGGAAAGATCTCCCGGCTTGCGGTCCAATTCATAAGGCAGGGAGCCTGAGTCCTGAAGCGTCGCGTTTATGGCAAGCGCTTTTCCAACACCAGGCTTTAAAGCGTTAAAAGCGTCCCTGGAATTAGCGTAAGTGTAGCCCTGATCCTTCGCCATTTGTATCACGTCCGCCTGATCTTTATTTTTTCCCGTGGGTTGCAAAAGTCCGCCGCCGGCAAAGTATTCAAAGCCGCTTTGTACCATTTGCACCGCAATATCGTAGTAGTCGCTTCGGGATGGAACCTTGGCGAAGAACCCTGCGGGCGTGGCGTGATCCAGGGTGACGGAGGAGACAACGCCTACCTTCATCCCCGCTTCGTGGGCGTATTCGGCGATGGTCTTATAAGACTTGGTTTTCCCGGGATCCATGTTGATGACTCCGCTTAGGGTTTTGTTCCCGGTGGCAATAGCAGTTGCGGCGGACGCGGAGTCCGTGATGAAGGTTCCCGCGTCATAGGTGGTCGTCAAACCCGACGCCGGGAAACGGGTGAAGCCCAGTTTGGTGATAGCGATGTCCTTGGAAGAACGCGCCGTAGCAAAAACCTCGGCAGAGCTGATCTGGGGCATAGCCATACCGTCTCCGATAAACAGGAACACGTATTTCGCCTGTCCCGTCTGAGCCGTCTCGGTGTTTCTGTCCGTTCCGCCGCCGCTTTGAGCAGTATGTGAGCCGCCACAAGCGGAAACCATGATCAAAAGCGCGCACAATGCGGCGTATAATGCGATCTTTTTCATTCCCAATGAAATGTTCTTCCGAAAAAGCGATCCAAATCCCGTTTTTTCATGTAAACCTAATGTAATTTTCCCAAAAACTGAATTTTTTTGAAAATTTTGATTTCCAGTTTGTTTCATCTGACAATTTCTCCTTTAACGATGAATAGTGGCGCTTATGTGTCATTGATGCGCCGGTTCCAAAACGTTTTGGAACTGGCTCTGATACTATCCGCGTATTGTGTAATGTGTTTGGCGCCTGTGTAAAAAATACATAAAATCGTTTTTTTGATACGCTCTAGCGCAGCCGCCGAGACTGATCGTCCGGAAACGCCGGATACGCGATATGCGCATTTTTTGTCCCACATTATTTCTGGCGCCCTTCGCGTCTCGCCTGAATTCAGGCGGATAGATTTAATAGGTGAAATCGCCGTCAAATCTCTATTGACAAAAATATACAATAAATTTATTGTATAAAAAGTCTTTTCCAAAACTGTCGCTCTGCGTGTTTTGGAAAAGGCTCTGAATTAAAGGGAGAATAAATGAGAAGCGAACAAGAGATGATGGATTTAATAGCGACCTTTGCAAAAAATGACGATTGCGTTCGGGTTGTCACAATGGAAGGGTCAAGGCTAAACAAAAACGCGCCCAAGGATAGATTTCAAGATTTTGACGTCAATTTTATTGTGACAGATATGGAAAAATATAAAAATAATGACAATTGGCTTGACGTTTTTGGTGAAAGGGTTATTATGCAAAAACCGGAAGCCATGGTTATGTTTCCTCCAACATTAGGAAATTGGTTTAGGTATCTTATGCAGTATGGGGATGGAAACAGAATGGATCTTACATTAATACCTTTTAATGAAGCGGAAAAATATTTTGACGGAGCTGACTCATTGACAAAGATTATTTTAGACAAGGATGCTATATGTCCCCGGCTTGATGAAGCGTCAGATAGAGATTATCATGTAAAAAGGCCGTCATTTGAATTTATAAATGATTGTTGCAATGAATTCTGGTGGTTGTCAACGTATGTTGCAAAAGGATTATGCAGGGGTGAATTATTATACGCTATAAACCATTTGAATATGATGAGGGAGCAAATGCTCATAATGGTCTCATGGAAAGCCGGCGTGGAAACGTCTTTTGCGGCAAGTGTTGGGAAGGCGTATAAATATTTGGATAAATATATTTCAAAGGAATTGTGGGAAGCGATAATAGAGACATATAAAAATGGCTCAATAGATGAAGTGTGGGATTCATTGACACTATGCTGCGATTTATTTCAGGAAACAACAAATTATGTGTCAAAAGAATTACATTATAAATGTCCGGACTATAACAAAAATGTGATAAGATATATCAGACAGTTTTTCCCATTACATAAAATAGAAAAGATAAAAATATTGTGAAGGGGGATTAACAGCCCAGCGCGCGCTTCGCCGCCGGCAGGTCGCCCTGCCGTTGCGGATGCGCATACGCCGCCGCTTCGCATCCACGCTTTCACTTGCCGTTTTCTCAAAAAAAGAGTATACTGTTAGAAATGATTGAGACAGCGAATATGGCTGATATAAAGGAGGATCACAGTGAGCAACGATATAACGCCGTATGAGTCGGCGAGCAGTTTGTCGAAAAAAGGCGTCGCCGCGATAGGGTGCATCGCCGGCGGCATAGGGTTGTTGATATTGGGAAGTTTGTCACCGGTTGCGGGCATGGTCGCGGGGGCTATTGCCGGCGTGGTGGGACTATGCGCGTTGACTTCAAAAGACCCCTCTGACAAGACGCCCGGCGCGATTGTTGTGGGAGCGGGAGCTTTAACCATAGTGTCAAAGTTGCCGTTTGTCGGATTTTTGGCAAAGCCTTTCCTTGGATTGGGAGTGATCATCCTGCTGGGCGTGGGCATTTGGAACGGCTTCAAATTTCTCAAAGGGTTGAAAGCCAGACATTAAAGAGCGCGTTTGAAATACTTTTTTGAAACCTACGGCTGTCAAATGAATACGGCGGAATCCGCCGCTCTTGCGATGACGCTGAAAGAGCGCGGCTGGGAGGTTGCGGACACCGCTGAGGATGCGGAGCTTGTGCTGATAAACACGTGTTCGGTGCGCGCCACCGCCGAACAGCGGGTGTTTGGACGCCTCGCTCTCTACACTGCGGAAAAAAAACGGCGTCCCGCCGGATTTACCTTGGTAGTCGCGGGTTGCATGGCGTCCCGCTTGGGAGAGACGCTCAAAGAAAAAGCGCCTGCTGTGGACTATGTTATGGGTACGGACACGCGATCAACCTTTCCCTTGATTCTGGAGGCGGTTGAAAAGGGCGCGGCGCGTGGCGCTTCTGGCGGCGCTCTCGCCGCTTGCGATGAAAAACCGGCGTTTTCTTTTTCCGCGTTTCATGCGGAAACGGGCGGCGTCCGCAGTTTTGTTCCCATCATGCATGGGTGCGACAACTTCTGCGCGTACTGCATCGTCCCGTATGTGCGCGGCAGAGAGATTTCCCGCGATCCCGCTTCGATCATGACGGAAATCCGGTTGTTGGCGGAGAAAGGCGTACGGGAAATCACTCTCTTGGGGCAAAACGTCAACTCGTATCTCTGGGAAGATCATACGAAGAAACGAAAAATTGATTTTCCCGCGTTGCTTGAGATGGTCGCCGATGAGATGGAAAAAACAGATGGAAAGATCCGGTGGGCGCGGTTTCTGTCGAGCCATCCAAAAGACCTTTCCTCAAAAGCGATACAGGTTATGGCGCAACGCCGCGTATATTGCAGGCATCTGCACCTGTGCGTACAGCACGGATCCAATGCGATTCTTGCCGCCATGAACCGCACATACACGCGGGAGCGGTACCTTGAACTGGTTGCGGAACTGCGGGAAATGATGCCCGGCATAAGTCTTTCGACCGATCTGCTCATCGGCTTTCCCGGTGAAACGGAAGAAAACGTTGAAGAGACGCTTGCCCTTATGGAAGAGGTGAAATTTCTTTATTCGTATATGTACCATTACAATCCACGGGAGGGAACTGCGGCGTACACGTTGCCGGATCGCATTCCCGATACAATAAAACAAGAACGGCTTGCCAAGGTTATTGCACTACAGAAACAACATACGGTAGAATTGCTTGGCGCGCGTATTGGCGCAAAAGCGACTGTTTTGATAGAAGGCGTCTCCCGCAAAAGCAAGGATGAACTTATTTGCCGCACCGAGCGGGACGAGATGGTTGTGACGCCCGGCGATCCTTCGCTCATAGGGAAATTCGCAGAGGCGACGCTTTCTTTCTTACGGGGAAATACATTTCGGGCAAAGGAGGCGCGGATTCTGATCCGCTAGAAGACACATGTGGCGGTTAATAGGCATAGTAATTGTATTGCTGATCTATTTGATCTTTATCGTTCTCAATCAGGATACAAGGGGCGTTGTGTCTCTTGGTTTTACGAGGTTTGAAGGCGTCCATACGTATGTCATCACCTTTTTCGCTTTTGCGGCTGGCGTCATAACAACGGAGATTTTCTCCGTCATCGGCCGCATTAGAAGGCACAAAAAGCGAAAGAATTTAAAGTCCGCTGAAATGGCGGCTGTCGCGTCAGCAGGCGCGGAAGCCGCGTCCATTGTTGCGGCGGAAAAAATTGATATTGGCAAAAAAGAATAATGCCGATGAAAAAAGACGCCTGTATCGGATATCGCGGAGTCTGCGGGCTTCATCGCGGCATTTCGATCCTGCGGTACCGCGCTGTGAAGGTGTTTTCATCTCTGTTTTTGCTCTTTTTTGTACGATACGGTTTTACGGAAAGCATGGAAGTCGAGGTGTCGCGGTTTGAAAAAATCGCGGCGTCTTCATCTTCGGTCAGCGAACGCAAGGCGGCGTACACTCAAATGGCGCGGTTGCTCTACCTTGCGGGCGACATGGAACGGGCTGCGGCTGCGTGGCAGAACGCCGCTTTGACCGACAAAAACAACCGCGATGACGTGGCGCTGATCGAGGCCGCCGCCTGTTTCATCGCTATGGGCGCTTTCGATGCGGCAAGCGCAAATGTCAGAATGGCGCTTGTGTCCGGAAAAAATCCGTCCGTCCTCCCCAAGGCGCATTATCTTGCCGCGACGATTGAGGCGTTCCGCAGATTTGATATTGCGCCGCTTATCGCCCTGCTTCCCGATCCCTCCTATGAACGCTACAAACCCTCCATCTATTATATCGCATGGAGAATAAGCGGAGCCAACGAGTACAGGACAAAACTATTTTCCGAATACCCGAACAGCCCCGAAACGCTCGCCATCAAAGACGGAAAAACGGTAAGCGCCTTCCCCTCCGTCTTCTGGCAGTTCCTGCCCTCTGGCGCTAAAGAAGCGCCTCTTTCACCTCAAACTGGCGCGCTTCAAGCAGGAATGTTTAGTGTGGAAAAAAACGCCATGGAACTCGCAAGAAAACTCACGGTTGCGGGTTTTGAGTCCGAAATCGGCAAAAAGACGGTGAACAGTCAGACCTATTGGGTTGTATTGATCCCGGGCGGAGAAAACATCACCGCGAGCCTTGCCCGCTTGAAAGCCGCTGGTTTCGAAGCTTTTCCGGTGAACTAGCCTCCCAAGCAGTGGAAATAGTATTTTGGAAAAAGCGCCGACGCTCTATGTTTTCTTTATAAAACTGGATTCAGGCTTCGGCTCTACTATTTTTTCTCTATAAAAACCATCGACAATTATGGTTGCAACACTTATTTCACCGTTCTTCGGCGCAATGTCCATCCGTTTGCTATGGTCATCCTCTGACAACACATCCTTCCTCCTAACGCATCTTTTTGCGTTAGAAATTGCCGTTTGAAATTGGCTCGTCAGTTTATCATTTGCGCCGGATGTCCGCCGGTCATATATCACGCCGCCCTTTGCGCGGACTTGGGAGCCGCTTATATCTCAAACGAAGACTGAAGCGCTATTTCACCGGTCTCAACATTGACTATCCTGACCGCGAGACGGCGCAAATATCCTGAACCGTTGATTGAACACAACGCTATGTATTGAACGCCAAGTTGCCTGCCTATGGAAACGGCTGATTCATCGCTTGCCGCGCCTGAAAGCTGGAACTGTTGTTCCGCCTCAATTACAGATTGATTCGTCCGGTCAACAGCCGTGAGCCTTCCCCCGTTGACGACGGCGGCGACGATCTTCTCGACGCAGTATTCGGCAAGCTCCATTTCATTTCGGGAGATGTTAAGAATGGAGATCGCGGCGCCTTCCGCAAGGCGCGCTTCTATTTCATCAACCGCTTGCTTGATCGCTTTGTCCGCGCCGCCGCTTGCTCCGCCGAACTTTTCCGCGACGGCTCGCCCTTCCGCTTGGACGTACGTCATGCGCTCCAATTCGCTTGACGCTTTGGGGTTTCCGCTCTCGCTTGCAAGCAACCTCATACGCTCAATAGCTCCTGACAAATCTCCAGCTATTTCAATTAGAACCGCCTCATTGTAACCGGCGGCGAAACTGCCTGTTTCTCTATAGAGGACTTCATACTCTCTTTGCGCCGTCTTATAGTTTCCTCCGCGCGCCAAGTCTTTCGCCGCTTTCATCCGCCGCTTGACTTCTTTGTCTTTTGACGTTTCTTCCAGAAGCGCCCGCCACTCCGTCCGTTGCCAAGGAACGATGTCTTGGTAAAGCGTCGCCAACATGCCATCAACAATCCCCTGCGCCAACGCAAGAGGAGGCGTTAAATCGCCGGAGGACACGGAACTGCGACTGCTTCTACTGCCCGACTTATTGACTGAGCCGGCGATGCTCCCATCCCTCGCGCGCACTATGCGATAGGTGATGGAGAGCGTCACTTCACGGATATACTCGGTGTAGGCCTCGCGGTAATCAGTCGCCTTATAGTATTGGGCTGTGTCTTTTGAAGAAAATTCTGTTATTTCACCTATAAAAATACCGTCAACGCTCTCGCTGACACTCTCGCCCGCTCTCCGCTTCCTTTCGACTTCGGATTCGTCGACCACGGTGAATCCGCCCGTATTCTGAACAATCTGCCGCGTCTTGATCGTCAACATCTGGCCAATTTGGCGGCTTGCGCCATCGCCCGTCGGCTGAATGGCGAATGACATGACCGCCAGCCGCTTTATGCCGCTTGTGTCTATATTCGGAAGCTTGATCACTTGTATGGGAATACTTGTTGTACACGCCCCGGCGCCCAACATAAACGCCGCTAAACTAATTTTAAGAAATGTCTTGCGTGGTATCGAATAAATCTTGCTAATCATACGACCTGCCTCATCCCCTGTCCGTATAGGCGCGCCTATTTTTTCCGCTTTTACATCTGACGGCGTTGCCATAGGCGTCCGCTTATATCGCTCCTCTATACATTTATCGTATCCTTTCTGGATTTATATGTCAACTAGTTTTTTCAAAAAAGAGCGAAAACGTCTTGACAAACACACAGTCGCCTTTGAAAATGGAGCGTTTGGGAGTAATCAATGGACTTTCCCTGTTCAAGCGGGGCGTTGATCTTTAAATGGCGTAGGCGCTCCTGCGTTACCAGGTTTTAATGCAAAGCGTGTTAAAAAGCGTCTGCCTATCTTAAAAAAAAAGAGGAATGCCTGATCGCCTTAACCGCCCGCCGTCCCTGCCACTTCAAGCGCCGTCTCCCGCTTGCATACACGTAAGTCCGCCATCACCACTAGGTATTTTTTCGACCCTTCAATTCCTTCACTTCTTTGTAAAATTTACGCAACATATCGTTCATTGAAAGCGCATTTTTATTTGGAAACAAGGCGAAAAATATACAGATTGTTTGAAATACGTTATGGAAAATGCGCCGCAAAGACTGTTTGTCGGATTTGTTGAGTTCGTCGGGGTCGGGGACCGCAATAGGCTCGACTTCTCCAGACGCGTCGCCTTTCTTTTTGTTTCCTTCAAACATGTGTTCCGCCGGCTTATCCATGTGCAGGATGATGGCGGGCAAGTTTATTTCTCTCTGCGTAAACCAATACAACAGTTGTTTCGTTGTCAACCGCGGTCAGCGCTCATTATAACGCAAGCAAGCCATATCGTAATAGAATTGCGCGATAAGCCGCCTTTGAAAATGGAGCGTTTGGGAATAATCAATGGGCTCTCCTTGTTTAAGCGGGGCGTTAATCTTTAAATGGCGTCAGGCACTCCTGCGTTACCGCTTTTACCGTATACTCTTTGTATGACGACAAAGAAAAGAACGATAGCCGTTCTTGGCGCGACAGGCTCTATAGGCAGGAGCGCTCTTGATGTAATTCGGCGGAATAGCGAGTATTTTGAACCGATTCT
>JAISCC010000136.1 GCA_031265845.1 Treponema sp. | reverse complement strand
ACTGTAAACCCGTTGTTGATCTGCTTCCTCGCCACCATACGCGCCTTTTTCGCTTCCCCTGGCGCCTCGCCGATCGTCTCTCCTCGCGCTTCTCCAATCTTTTCGCCACGCGCCTCGCCGATCTTTTCGCCACGCGCCATCCACAACGACGCCAGCCCCACTTCCTCAAACAACGTGTCCAACATATCAGGCATCTTCATCACCTCCTTCACTTGCTCGCAATTCGCCGGCGCCTCGAAAAATCAACCGGGTTGAGCCGGGGTTACGCGGAAAATCCCACAACAAGTAAGGAGTCGTCCATCCGTCCGGCGCCAAAAGACTTCATGTTTAAGACGCGCGCACGGTTTTACCCGTCAACAGGGCGGACTGTCTTCCACACGCAACGCCCGTATCTTCTCCACATCCAACCCGGTGTATTCCGCCGCTTTTTCCACTGTAAACCCGTTGTTGATCAGCTTCCTCGCCACCATACGCGCCTTTTTCTCTTCCCCTTGCGCCTCGCCGATCTTCTCTCCTCGCGCTTCTCCAATCTTTTCGCCACGCGCCTCGCCGATCTTTTCGCCACGCGCTTCACCACGCGCCTCGCCGATCTTTTCGCCACGCGCCATCCACAACGACGCCAGCCCCACTTCCTCAAACAACGTGTCCAACACCGCCATATCTGACATCTTCATCACCTCCTTCACTTGCTCGTAATTCGCCTTCATAAACATATACATATACGCCTTCATCGGCGCACCCCAACCCTTCATCTCCTTTCCCGCCTTGAACACCTCCTCCACCTCTTCACGCCCAACCCCCTCTCTCAAACTCTTCAGCCAGACATTCTCCTCCGCCCTCAACTTCTTGCTCTCTATTATCTGCATTCCCAGCGCGTCCCCTGTTATTATATACACGCCGCTCCACCTCTCCTCCACCCGGTACCCGTACACTTCCCTCACATATTTCAACACCTCCCTCGGACGCTTCGTCACCACGAAAGTCACAGTCACATCAGACGCCTCCACCCCGGCGACCATCGCGCTGTACAGATGCGCGTACGCCATCACTTTATGAAAATCCCCCACGCCAAGCGAATCTTCGGGACTTTTGAACTCCACTATGTTGTGACCTTTGAATATGGACGCTATCCCCTTCTTTATCTCAACTCCCGGCTTCTTCTTGACGACCACCGCGTCTATCCTCAACGGCTCGCTCGTCAGCGGGCGCTCAAACTCAAACGCCAGAACATCGCGGTACTCGTACAACTCCAGCCGTATCGCGTCATAGAACGCCGTGTGCCACGTGACGCGTTCTTTCTCACCTTGTCTGTTTGTGGATTTTCCGCTGATTTCACTTTCCTCCCGGCTTTCCGCCCCATTCTATGCTACGACAAAAAGACCCGTTTGTCAAACGCGCTTCGACGATAGCGCTTCCCCATCAAACACCAACAACATGAACGGCGCTTACCTAAAAGTTCGCGCCTGTTCGTGCCAGGTTAGGCGTGTATCTGCGCGTTCTCGTCAAACAGCGCTTTGAAAGCGTCTTCCGCATTCTCAATAAACGTAACGAGCAATGCGGCATGCATGTCTTTGTCAAGGTCTTCCCAGTCTTCCTGGTTGCCAACTGGAATAAGCGCCATCTCCATACCGTTCCGTATTGCGGCAAGGAGCTTCTCTTTAAGCCCGCCTATGGGAAGCACACGTCCGGTGAGCGTAAGTTCCCCTGTCATGGCGACACGCGCCTTGGGTGGAACCTGGCATAGGCTTGAAAGCAGCGAAGCGGCGAGCGTGACGCCAGCCGACGGTCCGTCTTTGGGAATGGCGCCTTCAGGCACATGGATGTGAAAATCGGTTTTAGCTATATTTTGCTTAAATTTGTACTTTGGCTGCATACTTCTAACATAAGAAAGGGCTATGCGTCCGCTTTCCTTCATCACATCGCCCAAATTGCCCGTAATGATGAGATCGCCGGAACCCGCGAAACAGACGGTCTCGACCGGCAACATAGCGCCGCCTGTTTCCGTCCATGCCAGACCATAGGAGACGCCAATGCGCGCCTCCTTAAACACCACGTCGTCCTTGTATTTCCGGCGGTTGAGCAATTTTTCCAAATCCGCTATCTTCACGGTTTTCCTGAATTCGGAGAGTTTCTTTCTTTTTATGACGCCAATGGACGCGCCGTTGTCAATGTCGCCGTTGGCTGGGGCGCCGAAACCTTTTTCAACCGCGTATCGCGCAAGACGCCGCGTACAGCGGGCGATTTCCCGCTCAAGGCTCCGTACGCCGGATTCCATGGTCCAGTGTCGAATTATTTCGCGGATAGCCTCATCTTTGAAAACGATTTTCGCGTCTTTCAAGCCGTTTTCCGCAAGCTGTCTCGGCGCCAGAAATTGCTTTGCGATGGCAAGCTTTTCATTTTCGCCATATCCCGGTATGT
This sequence comes from Treponema sp., assembly GCA_031265845.1. Taxonomy (GTDB): domain Bacteria; phylum Spirochaetota; class Spirochaetia; order Treponematales; family Breznakiellaceae; genus JAIRKH01. Next base: position 32,641 of record JAISCC010000136.1, on the reverse strand, counting down.
CGATGATTTCCATGCGGTCAAGGAGCGGATACGGTATGGTGTGCAGAGAATTCGCCGTGGTGATGAAAAGCGTTTTTGAAAGATCATAAGGCACTTCAAGGTAATGATCCATGAATGTCGCGTTCTGTTCGGGATCGAGAACCTCAAGCAGAGCGGACGCCGGATCGCCCCGGAAATCGCCGGACATCTTGTCGATCTCGTCAAGAAGAAATACGGGGTTGACGCTGCCCGCCTTGCGCATGGCCTGGATGATCCTGCCGGGAAGCGCTCCCACATAGGTTTTGCGATGTCCGCGAATTTCAGCCTCGTCCCGTACGCCGCCCAGGGACATGCGCACAAATTTTCTGTCCAAGCAACGGGCTATGGATTTGCCGAGGCTGGTCTTGCCGGCGCCAGGAGGGCCGACAAAGCAGAGTATGGGGCCCCTTACGGAGAAGTTCGGCGCGGAATGGCGCGTCATGCCGTGATCTTCAGCGTCACGCGCCGCGTCTCTGTTGGTTTCCTCTTCATTACGCAACAAATTGTGAACGGCGATGAATTCTATGATACGCTCTTTCGCCTTTTTCATGGCGTAGTGATCCTCGTTGAGTATCCTTTCAGCGCGCGCCAAATCTCCCGCGTCATCGCTGACTTCAGTCCACGGCAGATCCGCCAGCCATTCAAGGTAGGTGCGGATCACGCCGGACTCCGGGGACAAAGGCTGAAGTTTTCGAAGACGCGACAATTCCTTGCGGGCTTTCACAAGAACTTCTTCCCCCGGATTCCTGTTTTCTATAGCGCGTTCCAGATCGGCGAATTCATCAACAGCCGTGTCTTTGCCAAGCTCCCTATTTATTTCTTTTAACTGTTCGCGGAGGATGTATTCACGGTGGTTTTTTTCCACACGGTTTCGGACATTGCCGGAAATGTTTTTCTGTATGCCGAAAATTTCATTCTCAATCTCAAGCGTTTCAAGGAGCGTTTCAAGCCGCTCCCGCGTGTCCGCAATCGACAAAAGCTCCGCTTTTTTTTCAGGTTTAAGAGAAATGCTGTTGCATATAATGTTTGCCATGTGTTCGGCGCGTTCGGATTTTTCAATGGCAACCAAGGTTTCAGCGCTTACTTTTTTGGTGAATCCGGCGTATTGGCTAAAGGATTTCTGAACGCTCCTCATAAGCGCGTTTATAACCGCCGCGTATCCATCGCGTTCTGCGGCAACGCCGGCGGCGTCCTGTTCGCAAGCGGCGCCAATGGGCGACACTTTTACCAGCGCCACATCCTGCCGCTGGCGCCGCCGGGCGCTCGCGTCGATAACCGCGCGGTACTCGCCCTGCAACACCGCGCGGTAGCTGTTGTCCGGCAGCTTCAGATGCTGGATGACGCTGGCGACGGTACCCGCAGGGTACGTCTCGCCGGTCTCCGCATTCCTGACGCACGAGGCGAAAAGCCGGCGTTCCCGTTTGAGCGCCTCGTCAATGGCGCATATACCCGCCTTATAGGTGATGAACACGGAAAGCACGGTATTGGGAAACAGCACCAACTCTCTCAACGGCAGGAGAGGAAATAGCTCCGCCGCCGGTACAGAATTTTTTGAACCAGACAAGCTGGAAAAAAACTTTGTGGCGCCAGAGAATTTCATGCGCTTTTCTGAATAGAAATAATCTCGGGCGGCGTTAGTTTTTCCACCGTATTTTTTGTGATGACAACCTTCATGTGTTCCCGTCCCCGCATTGAGGGAATTTCAAACATGATGTCGGTCAAGAGTTTTTCCACAATAGAGCGAATGCCGCGCGCGCCGGTTTTCTGTTTGATGGCGGTGCCGGCGATGGCGTTAATGGCTTCTTCGGTAAATTCAAGTTGTACATCGTCAAACGACATGGACGCTTGGTACTGCTTGACAATGGCGTTTTTCGGCTCGGTGATGATTCGTTTGAGATCATCAAGTTTAAGCTCGTCAAGGCTTACGGCAATGGGAAGCCTTCCGATAAATTCCGGTATCATGCCGAAATGAATAAGATCATCAGGGTGAAGGGCGTCGTACAATTCCTTGAGGTTTTTCTCCGAACGGTCGGTGATATCCGCGCCAAAGCCCAATGGCCGCTGCACAACCCGCTGTTCGATGATTTTATCTAGCCCCACAAAAGCCCCGCCGCAGATAAACAGGATGTTTGTGGTGTCAATGCGGAGCATTTCTTGATTCGGATGCTTGCGTCCGCCCTGCGGCGGCACCGAGGCCACGGTTCCTTCTATTATTTTAAGCAACGCCTGCTGTACGCCTTCGCCGGAAACATCCCGCGTAATGGAGATGTTCTCTCCCTTGCGGGCGATTTTGTCGATCTCGTCAATGTACACAATGCCCCGTTCAGCCGCCGCTATGTTGTTGCCCGCGTTTTGGATGAGCTTGAGAAGGATGTTTTCCACGTCTTCGCCCACGTATCCCGCTTCGGTAAGGGTGGTGGCGTCAACAATGGCGTATGGAACCTTGAGCTTGCGCGCCAAAGTTTTCGCAAGCAACGTCTTTCCGGTGCCGGTTGGACCTATGAGCAACACATTGGATTTTTCAATTTCAACATCGCCGGTTTCTTTTCCGGGATTCGCTATGCGCTTGTAGTGGTTGTATACCGCAACGGACAACGCCTTCTTCGCGCTGTCCTGCCCTATCACGAATTGATCGAGATACTCCTTGATTTCCCTGGGAACCGGAATTTCTTCGGTAAACTTTGATGAAGCCTCGCCAACTTCATCAAGAAGAATGGCGTTGCATAATTCTATACATTCATTGCAAATGTAAATGTCACGCGGTCCTGCTATAAGCCGCCGTGATATATCGCCGCTTTTCCCGCAAAAAGAGCATGTGTTTTCTTCCCGCCCACTGCTACGAAGCCTTGCCATTTTTCTCCCTTCTCAAAATAGAATCCGCTATGCCGTATGCCACAGCGTCGTCCGCCAGCATGTAAAAATCCCGCTCCATATCCGACGCGACCTTTTCGATGTCCTTGCCGGTATGGCGCGCAAAAATCTCAATAGTCAATTTCTTCAATCTGACGATCTCTTTTGATTGAATCCCAATATCCAAAGCCTGACCGCGCGCGCCACCCCACGGCTGGTGAATCAGCACCCGCGAAGACGGCAACACCATGCGCTTGCCCCGGGCGCCCGCAGTCAGAATGAGCGCCGCCATGCTCGCCGCCTGACCAATGCAAATGGTCTGTACATCGCTTTTTACATACTGCATGGTGTCATAGACGGCTAATCCGGCGGTTACCGACCCGCCCGGTGAATTGATGTACAGGTTGATGTCCTTTTCCGTGTCCTGCCCATCCAAGAACAGAAGCTGCGCCACCACCAAATCCGCGGAAAGATCGGTGATTTCGCCGTCAAGAAATACAATCCTGTCTTTAAGCAACCGCGAGTAGATGTCGTAAGAGCGTTCCCCCATGCCCGTTTGCTCGACGACAATAGGCACAAGGCTGTTCATTTGTTCATGCATTGATTATCCTTTTTCTTCCATGATCGTGAGATAGTCCTTCTCGCCGCCGCTTTTGACGGTGTTTTTCGAGAGCAGGAGATCAAACAATTTGCTTTCTTTAACGTCATCCTCAAGATAGGACTTCATGTTTTCCTGTTCGTAGATTTTTTTGACTTCATCAAGACTCTGTCCGCCATGCGACGCCTGATGTTCAAGTTCTTTTTCAACATCTTCTTCCGCCGCTTCAATATTCAAATCTTTTATCAGCGTTTCAATGACAAGGCGTGAGTGGAGCGCCTTCGTCGCCTCGGGCCGCCAGAGCGCTTCAAATTCATCAAGCCCCTTCTCTGATTTCGCAATGTTCTCCTTGACCGCGTCAACAGGCATGTTCAACTGACGGGCGAAATTCCGCCATTGGGCGTCAAGCTGCACGCGGATCATGGCTTCAGGAATGTCAATCGGCGTATTTTCCATTATTTTTTCCAGCAACGCATTGATCTTGATGGTTTTCAAGCGATGCTCAAGATTATGCTCAAGCCGCTCCCTGACGCTGTTCTTGAGATCGTCCAGAGTTTTGAACTTCTCGTCAACATCTTGCGCCAACTCATCGTCCAGATCAGGCAGTTTTTTTTCTTTCAGGTTGGTGAGCGTAACACGGATGTTCTTGGTTTTTCCGGCCAATTCCTTGTCCTCAAAGTCTTCCGCATAGGCTTTTTCAATATCCTTGGTCTCGCCTTTTTTCAAACCGGTGAGATCATCGTCAAATTTGAAAACATTGCGTCCGCTGCCAATGGTAAACGCGAAGCCCTCGCGCTCCGAGCCTTTCTCAACCTCGCCTTCGGCGGTCAGCTCGCAGTAGTTCACTGTGGCTACATCGCCTTTCGCCGCAGGCGCGGCGTCGTCTTTGTCAAGGACAACGGCGTTCCGCTCGCGCACCGCCTCCAACTCGCGGGCGACATCCTCATCCGTAATGCGGACGTCAGGAGTCTCAATTTCAAGCCCCTCGTACCGCCCCAGCGCGATTTTTGGGAACACATCGTAGGTTACGGCAAACGTGTAATCCTCGCCCACAGTAACATTTGAAGGCTCGCCTTCAAGAGCGGGCGTTGAATAGGCGAGCGGCATATCTTCCTTGGGGAAGGACTCTTCTTGAAAAACGGTTTCTATTGCGCGTTCAACAATATGTCCGGTAATATCGCTTACAAGCGCCGCTCCGAATTTGCGTTCAATCACATTTTTTGGGACTTTCCCCTTTCTGAAACCTGGAATTTGAATATCTTTACTAAAATCATTTAGAATAGCGTCATATTCCAATGCGACATCTTCTTTTCCGATAGAAACAACCAGTTTTATACGGGAATGTTCAAGACGGGTGATTTCTTTTGATATGGTCACGAATTTCCTCTTGTATATAAAATTTTAGGCATGAGTTTTCAAACATTGCGCTGTTTGGAAAAGCTCATATAGTAGTATACAAAATTTTGAAAAGAACGTCAATATCAGGCGAAGAGACGCGGGACGCTCACGTTTTTTTTAGGCGTGAGCAAAACTCCGGCTCGCAACAGCGCGATGACCGGCATGCCGCTCCATTCCCCTTGAAACATTCTCCGGCTATTGGTAGAATTACCCTATGCTAGACTATCGTTTCATTGTAGAAAACCTCCCGGCGGTTAAAGAAAACATCGCCGCCCGATTTATGAGAGCGGACGCTGACGCGGTCGCGTCCCTTTGCCGCCGTCGCGCGGAACTGACCGCCGCGCTTCAGCAGTTGCAGCAGCGGCGGAACGCAAACGCGGACGCCATGAAGGGCAAACTGGAGAGCGAAACACGCGCCGGTCTTATTGAAGACGGCAAGAAACTCAAAGAAGACATCGCCGGAACCGAAGCGGAACTGGCGAAAGTAGAAGCGGATTTGAGCGCCGAAGCCCGCCGCATCCCCAATATGGCGCATCCTGACGCCCCAATCGGCAAGGAAGACAAGGACAATCTGGAAGTCAAGCGCGTAGGGGAACCGGTGAAATTCGGCTTTGCGCCCAAAGATCATGCGCAGCTTGGGCAGGAGTTGGACATCATCGACTTTGAGTCAGCCGCCAAGGTTTCCGGCGTCAAATTTTACTACCTTAAAAACGAAGGCGTGTTTCTGGAACTGGGGCTTGTGCGTTACGCCCTGGATATTCTGCAAAAAAAGGGCTTCACCCCATTCATTACGCCCGATATCGCCAAAGAAGACATACTTGAAGGCATAGGCTTTAATCCGCGAGGCGCCGAATCCAATGTGTACGCCCTTGAAGGAGAACGCGCCTGCCTTGTGGGAACCGCCGAAATCACGCTGGGCGGCTATTATGCCAACACGATCATCGCAAAGGACAAGCTTCCGCTTAAAATGGCGGGGCTTTCCCATTGTTTCAGGCGGGAAGCCGGATCCGCCGGACAGTTCTCCAAAGGGTTGTACCGCGTTCATCAATTCACCAAGCTGGAAATGTTCGTGTGTTGCCTGCCGGAAGAATCGGATGGGATCCACGAGCATCTGCGCTCCGTTGAAGAGGAGATTTTCTCCGGTCTTGAAATACCCTTCCGGGTTGTCGACACCTGCACCGGCGATCTTGGCGCGCCCGCATACCGCAAGTGGGACCTTGAAGCGTGGATGCCCGGACGAGGCGGCGGCGAGTGGGGGGAAGTGACCTCAACTTCGAACTGCACCGACTATCAGGCGCGGCGGCTCAATGTCAAATACAAGGATGATGACGGCAAAAATAAGTTCGTGCACATGCTCAACGGCACGGCTATAGCCGTCTCAAGAGCGATTGTCGCTGTCCTGGAGAATTTTCAGCAGGAAGATGGGTCGGTGCGGCTTCCCAAAGCGCTTGTCCCATACTGCGGGTTTGAAATAATAAAGAGAAAATAACGGGAAAGCGGAATAAAATTGGATAGAAATTCAGCGCCGCTATGCGGGACCTTAGCCCCTGTTGCGAATAAAGCGAGTTTGGGGAGAAAAAACATGAAAAGAACACATTTTTTAATGATGTTCATCCTAATCATAAGCCTGTGTACCTGTGTATCGCTCTCTACGACAGACCTTGCGAAAGACCCTGTTATTTCACTTGATTCGGTGGAACTAACGAGAGTCGCCTTTACGGGCGCGGACGGGCTATGCAAGATCACGGTGGAAAATCCGTATCCTGTCGCCATACCGTTTCCGCGTATTGAGTGGGAACTGTTTATAGCGGACGTCGCGTTGACAACCGGCGCCATTGAGAGCGAGACGGTCATCAAGGCGAAAAACGCCGCCATAGTAGACGTGCCGTTCCATGTGGATTACGCGGACCTGTACAACACGATAGCTTCGGTGAAGGACGCTTCCAAAAATGGAGCGAAAGAAACCGGCTTCAACATTGTGATGACGGCGGCGTTCAACCTGCCTGTCCTTGGAGAAAAAAAACTGCCGTTTGAAGTGGAAGGGAAGACGCCGCTTTTACAGGCGCCGCGATTTTCCGGCATGGCGCTCTCCATCGGCAAGATCGATTTTACCGGCGTCACCCTGAACTGTAGTTTTGATGTGGAGAATCCCAATGCGTTTGAGCTTCCATTCCCGAACATAGATTGGGATTATTCGGTTGACAACAATTCCTTTGCCAAAGGCGGCGTTGAACGCGCCGCGCCGCTTGCCGCGCATTCGGTTTCACCGGTCGCAATACACGTGGACGTGAAGTATGCGGACATGTATGAGTCGTTCCAAACATCGCTCGCCGCGAATGAAGCGGACGGCGTTTTATCGCTTGCTTCCAGTTTAGCCGCAATTCCGGCTTTTGCCGGCGAGACCTTGTCCTATAATCTGGAGGGCAAGCTGCCGTTGCTCAAAACTCCCTCGATCCGGTTTACGGGAATTACGGTGAGAAATGTCAACATTTTTGAGGGGCTTCTGGCGGGAAACTCAAAAATTGATTTTACCATCGGTTTCGAGATTGAAAACAAGAACAGCTTCGCCATACATCTTGACTCTCTGGCTTATACGCTTGCCGTAAACGGCAGCGAATGGATGACCGGCGGTACGCCGAACAAGACGGAGGTCAACGCGAATCAGAAGGTTGTGATACCGATCAATGCAACGATTACTGTGTTCCCGCTGATACGCGAGATAGGAGCGCTGGTCGCAAGCCGCAAAGCGAACGTTCCCTACGTGTGCGAAGGCGGCGTTACTATTACGAGCGATCTTCCCGGTTTGGAGCCATTTGTAGCGCCGTTTAATGTAAGTGGAGTCACAAGATTTTAGTTTTTTAGGGTGCAATCCAGGGTGACGGCGAAGAATGCCGCAAGGATGTTCCATTACGGCATCTTTTCAAATTCTTCCCGCACCTTTTGTATGTTGGCAAGCTCGCGGTTTATGATTTTCTCGTAATCAAGTTCTTTGCGTTCTATTCTGCCCGCTTCGTCTTGCCAAAACTGGACGCGCTCCAGCATAATAAACCTGAATCTCCGCGCCTGCGCCTTTTCAGCCCACTCTTTGGCGTCTTTCCAATAGACAAGCGCCGTGCGATAGCATGTTTCAGCGGTTTCAAGACTCTTGAGGTTCTGCTCCTTAAACGGCGCGTTGTAAAAATAGGCGTACCGTTTGTTCCACTTGTTTCCTAAAAACAGGTACTGTTCTATCATTTTCAAATTCAGATGCATCATAAAAAGGTAGCGGTACTTTTCGTACTGCGCCTCGTTTTCAATCAAGGCGATGGCATACAACGGATTGGCGAAGTCGGCTTTGAGCGCCATTTCAAGCCAGTGAATATTCTCCATGGTGTCATCGGGATACTGGATATAATGAAGGTGGTACAGCCGGTAGTACTGTTCCTTATACTCAACATAATAGGCGGACAGCGGTGAAATTCCCACAGAAAAAAGAAAAGTCACCAATACAACAAAAGCGACGCGTCGTTTCTTCACCATACCGTTTCCTTCTTTAATATATCGGTTGTTTTGGAGCCGTCCTAAAACGGCCGCTTTCACGCCTGCGTTACCGCAGGGCTTTGAACAGGCTCACATTTTGCAGGGCTTTCCACACATCTTCAGCGACCGCATCCGGCGTTTTCGCCGCGTCTATGGTGATTGTCGTGGTTCCTTTTTCTTCGCGCCACGGCAACAACGCTTTATACCGTTCCCGCGCCTTCACCTGAAAATCAAGATATTCAAATATTTCCCTAATTCGCCGGTTTTCCATGCGTTTCAGGGCGGCTTCCGGCTCAATATCAAAGAAAAAAAGCGTTTCCGGCGCGGGAAACTCCTCATTGAGCGCTTTCGGCAATGCGTCTCCGCAATCAATGCCCTGATATACCAGAGAAGAGAGCGCATACCGGTCTGACACCACGAGTTCGCCGCGTTTGCAACGGTCTATCACGCCATTCGCGGCAAAAACATGCTCGCTGCGATCTGCGGAAAAGAGACGCGCCAGCGTTCCGGCTTGCAACACAATCTCGCCCCGCAATGCGGACCGTATGAGAACGCCTATCGCGCCATCCGTCGGCTCGCGTGTAGTCCACAGCCGGGGAAGCGTTCTATTCGTCTTTTCCCGCTCAAACCGCCGCTCCAACAATTCAATCTGAGTCGTGGTGCCGCTGCCGTCTCCACCTTCAAAAACAACAAAATTTCTAACAATCATAGGCGCCCCGCCGTTCCGGTTTCTTTTTCTTCGCTTCGCATCTGCGGATCGCGCCGCTTGAATACGCGAGTGCACCGCTCCGCCGCAACTCGTTTGCGCTCTCTGGAGCGATTCATCCGCAATAGTGGTTAGTTTATTATATTCCGACGCTTTTATCAACCATGCGCTCGAATATTCCGGCGGCGCCACAAAAACAATACCTATTTCCCGAAACATTTTCAATTAGAACTTATTATGGCGGGTCTGATGGGTTCGTAATTATCGGGTTGTCTTCGCACGGACTTTCCCTTAAAACGTAAGCCAATCGTCAGACCGAAATCAGGAAACAAGGCGAAATGGGAATCATCCCCAAAAAACACCATTCGCATATAAATACTTGTATAAAACGACGTTGAAAAGACATCAAAACCGAAGCCAATATCACAAGCCGCTTTCCAATAGTCCATAGCGCCGCCTTGAATCCGAACAAGAGGAAATTCATACAAAGGATACAGCGAAATAAATAGCCCTTGCAGAAAAGATGTCTTCGCTAGATTGTGCCCGTGGAAACCCACGCCCAGCGATACGTTGAACGAACCTAACGTTCCATCTTCAAAGTAGGTGGTAATCGTACCAAGCCCGCTGAATCCTACCGTGTCAAACAGGGGAGAAATGAGTATTTTAGTTTCAATCGGAATAAGAAAACGACTCTTTACCTCCTGCTTGAACTGATGGAAGGCGGCGCCTTCCCCTGAAACGATTCCAAAGAGAGACGGTATATAATACTGTACAACCGCCTCCTGCCCATAAAGCGTCGAGGCGGCGAGCAAAAACATAATGATACGGAAATATTTTAACACTGCGCTGGGTGCCGTAAACGCCCGTGAAACTGATTGAAACAAAACAGCCTCCGTGTATCGCCCTTTTATTTATAGAGGAGCGATTATAATGCCGTTTATCTTTGTGGTCTTTAGTATCGGAATAGCATTCAAAAGAAACTCAGCGATTTTATTCCACGCGCTAATAACCGCCGCTCTAACAGCTATTCCAGTTGCGCTCTTATAACAGACATATCCCGTCGTTGCGGTTGCCGCAGCTATTGTCGCTATCTGAGGTAAATCGGTAGAAGAGAATAAAGCTAATAGCGACTTTTCATCTTTACTAGCTGGACAACCATAGATGCGCCGCCTGCGATTGCCACCACGATACCGGGAATTTTTACCCAAGGAATCCACGATGAAGAGGCGATTACACCTGCCGTTGTAGCCGCACAAAAGCCTATATACCATCCAACGGTATCCCACTTAAGATTCTCGCCGTATATGCCTCGCGCTTGTGTAGTATTGGGCTGTTCGTCATAGAAAGCGATACGTATATCCCGGATAGTGACGGCGTTTCCTGTCACAGAACGGCTTCCGTCAACCGCTATGGCTTCCAATGCATTTACCTGTTCCTCCATAGCAGTAAGGTACTGCGCCGCCATATCCTCGGAAATCTCCGCCATGATGTCCGCCGTTTCTCCAACAGTCGCGCCGCTCAACATAGCGTCGATAAGTTTCAACTGAACCTCTCCGTTTTCAGATTGAGCTATCTCATCTAAGGCGGCGTCGGTATTGTTGATAAAATAGAGAAGTTGTTCATTGTCGTCAGTTTCAAGGGCGGATATGCTTGTGCTCTCGGATATAAGCGAATCAAGCAACCCAGCGTCTTTGAGGCGCCCGATTCGTTGCGAGATACTCGTCTTTCGGTCACCGCCGGAATGTTGCAATGACGTATCCACCGGATCAACTATTACATCGCTACATCCAACCAACATGGTAAGAATTATGAGCGAGCCTACGATTTCTGCAAAACCTCCTAAAATTGAAAAATAACACATATGTATTATTTCTTAATAGATTATACTTATATCAACTTTGCTTGTCAAGCATTTTTCAATATTTTAAAAAACGCGGCGATGAAAACGCAGTGGAACACCGTGAGAATCGTCCAAAGCAGGATGCGAACGCCCCAGACTGTGTAAGAACCTTGTTATTTTTAGCGCAGAGGCGGGAAAAGGCGGCTGTTACCGTCAATTTCCTACCACCCCTCCTTCCTCTCATCAGACGAAGGTTTTCAGCAGGTTTCCCGCACTCGGTATATTGATCGCCCGTTTCATGTTGCAGTCCGGAAAAACAAGCGAAAATTCCCTACTCCCATTGGACTCTTTATCGTCCCAAACGGATGTTACACTATGCATTTCCTTCGCTTCACTCGACCGGTCCGTCTTTATCCGCATCTGTTTCACCGGCAGCCCCCGCTCGTTATAGGTCACGCTGAACGTCGATTCGGACATCGGCGCCTCATGCGGGCTTCCCGGGTTACATACACCCCCTCGCTCCGCTTATAAAATGCCGGTGCAACGCCCGCCCCATCGGACACAGACACAGCGCGATATTCCACTCACTATAGTACACACACCGTCCGTCTTTATGCTCCGTGTTGTCCGCTCCCCCTTCCTCTGCGGGTATAGCATAATCCATCCCCGCCGCATAGCGGCGAGGCATTGAAGATTTCTCCTTGAAAATATTCGCGTATGCGGTCGCATAATGCGGAGGAACAAATCCCCCCGCGCACCCCAGTTTTCCGCCCTCAAGGGGCGGGCGGGGGGATTAACCCCTTTTTATAAAAATAAAAAGTGTCAGACAGCAAGCGGGCGCAACCTTTAACCTCGCTATCTGTCGCCCGTTCACACTAAAACAGCGCTTAAGACCCTTGCGCTTATTCCTGATTGTTGGAATACGCCGCCTTGCCGCTGCCGCCCACCGCCACGGACTTGCCGTCCCCATAGGCTATGCCGTAGATGAGAATGTTGCCAAATTTGGCATCCTCAACAGCTGTCCATGTTACTCTGTCTAAAGAAAATGGGGGTAAATGTCAAGGACGTGAGATAAAACGTTCATCCTGAAAAGAGCCTCCAATCTGTGTCTTGCTAAAAATGGGCGCCTGACAGCCGTCTATTCGTTGCCAGACATATGATCAACGCCTGTTCCCAGTACGCTAATCGCGTCTTTTATGTTTTTTTCATAGGCTTTCATGCCATAAGCGTCAACGCCGGCTTTGCTCTTTTCTTCGTGAGTAAGACAGCCCGCCCCGCCGATACAACCGTTCGTACATGCCATGCCTTCAATAAAGTTGTTGGGCAGCGCCCCCTTGCTCAATCTCATCAACGCCGCCTTGCATTGTTCAATGCCGTTGCACACCACAGGGTCAAAGTCAAAGCCTTCAACGCCATTTTCTTTAATGGCTTCGCGCACCGCATCGGTTACGCCGCCGCTTCGCGCAAAAATACGCCCAAAATAAGAAGCGTTGTCAAGGCGGCTTTCTTCCAAAGACGCGACATCAAGGTCTTTGCTGTCGAATAACGCTTGCAACTCTTCAAATGTAATGACCGAATCTATATAGGGGCGGACGCTCTTTTTTTGAAATTCAAGTTTCTTGGCGGTACAGGGACCAATAAAGATGACTTTTGAATCCGGATCGGAGCGCTTGATGTATTTGGCGATGGCGGCCATAGGGGAAAGGGCGCCGCTGATTTTCGAGGCGCAGTCAGGGAACTGCGTTTCAATGTATGTGACAAACGCGGGACAGCACGATGTGGTTAAAAATCCCGTTTTCGCCAATTCTTTCGCCTCTTCGTCCGCCACCATGTCCGCGCCAAGCGCCGCTTCCACCACGCTGAAAAAACCAAGCCGCTTTATGCCTGTTATGACCTGCTCCAGTTTCGCGTAATTGAATTGACTCGCTATGGAGGGCGCGACCACCGCGTAGACCTTGTACCGCTCGTCGCCGCAACTCTTTTTCAGCATGTCCACCACATTCACGATGAACGACTTGTCGGTGATGGCTCCGAAAGGACATTGATACACGCACGCGCCGCACGCGATGCATTTCCCGTTGTCTATCATGGCGGACTTGGCGTTGTTAAGGGAAATCGCGCCCACCTTGCAGGAATTTTCACACGGACGCCGCAAGTTGATGACAGCGGAGTACGGACAGGCTTTTGCGCAGAGTCCGCATTCCACGCACTTGGACTTGTCAATGCGGGCTTTCTGTTTATGATCAAACGTTATGGCCTCGCGCCTGCACACATGCTCGCAACGGTGCGCAAGGCATCCCCGGCAGGCGCTGGTTATCTCATACCCACCGGCAGGACAGTCATCGCAGGCGATGTCTATTATTTCAATAACATTGGGGTTGCTCTTGTCGCCGCCCATCGCGGCCCTTACCCGTTCGCCCAAGATGGCGCGTTCTTTGTACACGCAACAACGCATGGTAGGCTCTTTTCCCGGCACAATGGCTTTCGGAATGGCGAGCAGGTTTTCATACAGATCGTCTTTCCATGTGTGCCGGGCGACCTCGCACAGCGCCCTGTATTTCAAATACTGCACTTTGGTGTCGAATTTCTTTATGTCCCTTCCATCAGTCATAGTTCACCTCCACAGTCTTGCCAATCGTTTTGAGATTTTTGGCGAGCGTCTCCACCAATTTGAGCTTCATGGTTATATCTATGGGCAAGCCTTGATGCGCGGAATTAACGCTTTGCCCCACGAAAAACCGTATATGCGTCGCCTCCTCAAACAGGATGTTCGCAAGCATAGACGCGCCGTCCCGCTTTGTAAAATATTTGGGCGTGAGGTCAGCGGCGCTGATGTATTTTTCGCTTAACTCAAGCAATTTCCTCAGGGTCAACACTCCTTCGGTCGTAAGGTCAATGCCTTTTATATAGCCTATGGGCGGCACGTCCCTGTCGGGAAAGTCCAGCGCGGGTCGTATTTCCTCGTGAAGACGCCGCGCCACTATTTGGGAAGTGGCGCCGCCGCACACCACCTTTTTCCCTTCATTCGCAAGAAACGCGTCGATATAAACATCGTCCCGCGTCTTGTCAACAGGCGGTCCCACCATAACGCTCACCGGCGCAACCTCCCTGATTTTTACAGCCGCGACAGTAGTGTCGTCGCCCGGCTCGTCTATATACAGATCGTTGCACGCTCCGGCAAGCAGGCATGCGACGCACCGCGCGCTCATAGAGGGCTTTATCGTCTTGTTCAGATACTCCATCACATCTTTGCGAATCCATCCAAGATTGAGAACTTTTCCAATGCCGGCGTGAATAACGCCGTCGCTCATAAGAATTATGCAGTCGTCTTTAACCAGATTTAGTTCGCTTACGTATACAGTTTTTCCAAAATAACTATGCGCTGTTCTGTCGAAATCAACACACATTCCTTCATGGTAGTATATGGCGGCGGGATTGTCAAACTCAAAGAGACAGCCGCCGCCTTGTTTGTTTGCATACACCACTGAAAAAGTCGCGTACGCAATGCCGCGCGTTTTGCACACCGGCAGGGTTTGGATGACGGCGCTTATACATTCCTCCAACTCAATGCCGTTTGACACCATCGTACACAGAATCTTTGAAGTCAGCGTGGCAAGAATATTCGCCTTAACCCCGCTTCCCAATCCGTCGGCGAGCGCCACCGTAGTATACTCGCCGTCGCTCGCGGCTTCAACCTTGTCCCCGCACAACTCCTCTCCTTTCTTGTTCAAAGAAGTGTACCCATTCTCCAAATAGAGTTCCATTTTTTTTCCTCGCTTGCAACGATTCTTTTTTCCTTGCTGGAATTGCCTCTAATTCTTTATTGGAATCAACCTCGATTCCTTGCCGCAACGCTATACCCATTCCTTGTCTAGCCATCCTCTGTTTCATGCTCGCGTCGCAAGGTTTTCTTGAGTTTGAGCAAAGCAACTTTTGTTTCGGCGGTGGTTTCCCCCAGAAGCGAAGCTATTTCCTGGGCCACGCGCATTTGCTTTTTTATCACGCCGTCCGTCGTATTAAGGGTTTCATTCTTCACCTCATCAAGTTTTTTTTCAAATTCCACCTTGTCCGATATATCTTTATATACGCCGAACATGATTTTATGGTCATGCAGCAGAATAATCGACATTTCGGCGTACTTGCCGGTCTCGCCAATAAACACGTTCTTTTTATGTATGCTTTTTCCTTCGTTAAACGCGATGAGGTACTCGTTGCAATTAAAACAATCAAATGCGTTCAAACCCTTCGCGCTCGCGGCGGTTATGCCGAGAATCCGGCGCGCGGCGTTGTTTAGCTCCAGTATTTTATAGTCGCTGTCAAGAACAATGACGCCGTTGGGACTATTCTGAATTATCTCATAGGACATCGATTCGGCTCGGGTGCGCATATAGGGGATGCACATCTCTATATCGGCCAATCCATTAAACACGGACAATGCCTTTTCGCGGCAGGTGGAGTATCCGCACGCGCCGCAATTAAGCTCGTCTTCGGGGTTGACTTTGCCGCTTTTAGCCAAAATAAACTGTATGTCCCGCTCGCTCGGCGCCGCAAACAGCAGGGGGAGCGGCGGATGTTTCATTGACAAGTCAACGCCGGCGAATGCGGACGCGCCTGCCGGCGGCGCCATGTTCCTCGTTTCTACGACCGGCTTCGCGGCGGTTCTGTTGGCATAACTGTTGACATAATCCCGTATTTCCTTATTCGCCCTGATCGCGCCTCCGGTGCGCGTCTCCGGCGTTTTTAGTATGCACGGGCCGTTAACGCATCCGTATTCACAGCAGTTCATCTCAATAAACAAGCCGGAATACGTTTCTATGCCTTCAAGCGTTTCAAAACACCTTTTCACGCCGTCCACGGCGACATATTCATAATCATCTGGAGGGTTTATAAACGACTTGATGATTCCTCTGCTGATGGGATAGTACCTGGCGCGGTTTGCGGCTTCTCCGGCAACATCGCCGGCGTTGCCGACGGCAGCGATGGTGTCAATATCCGCTATTTGTTCCAGCGCTATGTTCCTGCTGGCAAAGAGCCGGCCCAATTCTTCAAAGGTCAAAACCGCGTCTATGATTCCACTCTCCGCGGCTTCTCTTTTTTTGGCTATACAGGGGCCTATGAACACTATCTTCGCGTTTGGAAACCGTTCTTTCAAGAGTTTTCCATGCGCTGTCATGGGAGAGTCCGTCGGCGCCAAATATTTCAACGCGCCGGGATAATAGACCTGAATCATACGGTTTATGGCCGGACACGCGGAGGTGATGAAGTTTTTATAGGTATGCGCCTCCAGCAAGCGGACATAGGCGGCGCTAACCGCCTCAGCGCCAACAGCGGTCTCTTCGGCGTACGCAAACCCAAGTTTGGTGATGGCAAGCCGCATTATTGAAAAGCTCTGTACGCCGAAACCGCTTGCAAAAGAGGGCGCCACCGAAGCGAGCGCCTGCCCTCCTCCAGCCAAAATCGCTTCGACCTTCGCCAGCTCCGAATTAACCTTCTTTGCATTTTGGGGGCAGGCGTTCGTACACGTGCCGCACAAAATGCAACGTTCCTCAACGATGTGCGCCTGACGGTTTTCAAATTTTATCGCTTTCACCGGACATTCGCGCAAGCACTTGAAGCAGTCTTTGCACCGCGCCGGTTTAAAATCTAAATATTCCACACATTTCCACTCTTTCGCCTTCAGTTTCTAAAAACGAGATGCGGCGACTCGCCTTCTCAACGCGGCCTGCCGCAGGGCGGACGCTTCACGGACGAACCGCGTTATTACGCACAACGTCGTCAAAGAATTCCTGCGCCTTGCCCGGATTTACCACATGACGCGCGCCGTTCACGGTTACGGAAACGCCGTCCGAATTGCATTTGCCCATGCAGAACGCGCCGCTTAATTCGATTTGCTCGCCAAGCCCGTCGCGCTTGATTACATACTGCATCTGCTCCACCACCTGCCTTGAGCCTTTTAGATGGCAGGAACTTCCAATACAAACGGTTACTTTTGTCATAACACCATCCTCCTTATCCTATTCGTAATCAATGACATTGATCCAACGCAATAAAAATTCTTTCTCTTCTTTCTTGCCTTTGACCATTTGCGACGCGGCGACTATCGGCATCCATTTCTGCACGTACTGCTTGGCGGTGTCGCTTTTTTTGCAAAACAGGTTGAGGTATTTTTCCGCGCCTGATATGTCGCCGTTGAGCCAGAACAGAAGGTACGTCCGCGCGACATCCGCTGAAGCGTTGCCCTGGGTCGCATGCGCCCAGTCTATGATGTAAGGAGCGTCCTGCGCGGAAATAATGATATTGCTTGGGTTAAAATCGCCGTGGCACACTTTGCTGTGCTTCGGCATACTATCAAGCCTCGTATGCAAGTCGTATCTGGTCGTCGCGTCTAAATCGGCCTGGGCGATTTTTCGGGACATTTTATCCTTCAATTTGTTGAGCAGCGGCGATTTCTTTGCATGCGCCTCCATTTGAAGGTCTACAAAAAGCTCGAAATACTCGTCCCGTTTGTTGGGATTTTCTTTCATAAGCTGTTCCATGGTTTTGCCTTCAATATACTCAAGAACTATGGCCCATTTGTTTTCGACTTTCGTCACCTCAAGCAGTTTGGGAATTTTCAAGCCGGTTTCTTCCACACGCGCCTGATTCAACGCCTCGTTGAGAACATCCGCTTTGGAATAATTCTCGTCAAAGAGCTTTATCACCTTGCCGTCGTCACGGTAAACCGTCTTTGTATTGCGTACGGCTATAATTTTATCCAGATTCATCCCATCCTCCTCATTTTCCATTTTTTTCCATCTTTTCCATAATATGCGTTGAGATACATCTGTTTAATCTCACTCATAAGCGGATAGCGGGGATTCGCGCCCGTGCATTGATCGTCAAACGCCTGTTCCGTCATGTCGTCAAGCCGGTCGAGAAAGTCTTTTTCATCAATTCCATAGTCTTGTATGGTCTTCTTAATGCCAATCCGTTCTTTCAGGGCGTCAATAGCGCCGATAAGATGTTCGAGTTTTTCACTGTCGTTTTCCCCCTTTATCCCAAGATAATCCGCAATCTCAGCGTACCGCGCCAATGTACGCGGATG
Source organism: Treponema sp. (assembly GCA_031265845.1). Lineage (GTDB taxonomy): Bacteria > Spirochaetota > Spirochaetia > Treponematales > Breznakiellaceae > JAIRKH01. Next base: position 14,628 of record JAISCC010000136.1, on the reverse strand, counting down.
ATCGTATTGAGGAAAAGTCCCCATTTTAACGGGAACTTCCGCCGCGTTGAATCTCAGCGTCTCGTCAATCATAAGCGCGTTGGCGATGCCGTGGGGCAAGTGGTGGAAAGAACCCAGTTTATGCGCCATAGAATGGCACACGCCGAGAAAGGCGTTGGCGAAAGCCATGCCCGCCATCGTAGCGGCATTAGCCGTTTTTTCACGGGCGACCGGATCATTCTGACCATTGTCGTATGCGCGGGGAAGGTATTCAAACATTATTTTAAGGCTTCTTAACGCCAATCCGTCCGTATAGTCCGTCGCCAGCATCGCGGCATACGCTTCAAGCGCATGCGTTATCGCGTCTATGCCGCTTGCGGCGGTAAGCCCCTTGGGAGCGTTCATCATCATATCGGCGTCGACTATCGCCATATTCGGCATGAGTTCGTAATCGGCAAGCGGGTATTTCACGCCGGTTTCTTCATCGGTTATGACAGCGAAGGGCGTCACTTCGCTGCCCGTGCCGGCTGATGTCGGCACGGCGATAAAGTACGCTTTTTCCCCCTGCTTCGGGAATGTGTACACCCGCTTTCTGATGTCCATAAACCGCATGGCGAGTTCCATAAAATCAACGTCAGGATGTTCATACATAACCCACATGATCTTCGCCGCGTCCATAGCCGAACCGCCGCCTACGGCAATGATGCAGTCCGGCTTGAATGCGTTCATTGCGGCGGCGCCTTCTTTCGCGCATGCCAACGTCGGGTCAGGTGCCACATTAAAGAAGGTTGTGTGGGCGATTCCCAGCGCGTCCAGCTTGCCGCTGACGCTCTTCGTATATCCGTTGTTATAGAGAAAAGAATCGGTGACTATAAACGCCTTCTTCTTGTTCAATACGGACGTTAATTCCTCAAGGGCCACAGGCAAACACCCCTTCTTGATATACACCTTCTGCGGGGTCCTGAACCACAGCATATTTTCCCTCCTTTCAGCGACAATCTTGATATTGAGCAAATGTTTGACACCGACGTTTTCGCCAACGCTGTTCCCGCCCCATGACCCGCAGCCCAACGTGAGCGAGGGGGGAAGTTTGAAATTGTACAGATCGCCTATGCCTCCATGCGAAGAAGGCGTGTTCACCAAAATGCGGCACGTTTTCATTCTCGCGGCGAATTGAGACAGCTTCTCCTTTTCGGTCGTTTGATTGATATAAATGGAAGCGGTGTGTCCATAACCGCCATCGGCGATGAGGCGATCCGCCTTTTCCAGCGCATCTTCAAAACTCACGGCGCGGTACATGGCAAGCACGGGGCTTAGTTTTTCGTGGGCGAATTCCTCGCTTATGTCCACGCTTTCCACCTCGCCGATGAGTATTTTTGTGGAGTCAGGCGCCGTTATTCCGGCTAATTCCGCGATTTTTACGGCCTTTTGTCCTACTATTCTCGCGTTCAGCGATCCGTTGATGATGATGGTTTTTCTTACTTTTTCTGTTTCTTCTGGATTGAGAAAATAGCACCCGCGCGTAATAAATTCAGCTTTAACTTTGTCGTATACGTTATCAAGAACAATCACCGATTGCTCGGACGCGCAGATCATGCCGTTGTCAAACGTCTTGCTCAATATGATGGAACTCACCGCAAGCGGTACGTCCGCCGTGTCGTCAATGACAGCGGGAGTGTTGCCCGCGCCCACGCCCAACGCCGGTTTTCCGCTGGAATACGCGGATTTCACCATGCCGGGACCGCCGGTCGCAAGGATAATGTCCGCTTCTTTCATAAGGGTGTTGGTCAATTCAAGGCTCGGCTCGTCAATCCAGCCAATTATTCCTTCGGGCGCGCCAGCTTTGACCGCCGCTTCCAGCACAATTTTCGCGGCTTGCGCGGTCGCGTTTTTCGCTCGCGGGTGCGGACTGATTATGACGCCGTTCCGCGTTTTCAACGCCAGCAACGTCTTGAATATGGTGGTGGACGTAGGATTGGTGGTCGGAATGACCGCGCAAATCACCCCTATGGGTTCGGCTATTTTCTTTATTCCGTACGCTCCATCTTCCTCCACAACGCCGGTTGTTTTTGTGTTTTTATAGGCGTTGTAAATGTACTCCGAAGCGTAATGGTTTTTTATCACTTTGTCCTCCACAACGCCCATTCCAGTTTCTTCCACCGCGAGTTTTGCGAGCGGGATTCTCTTCTGATTAGCCGCAAGCGCGGCTTCAAAAAAAATCTTGTCGACCTGCTCCTGGGTGTAGGACGCGAAAATTTTCTGAGCCTTCCGCGCCCTTTCGATAGTCAACGCCAATTCTTCGGCGTTTTTTTCGTACGTGTTATTGGCTCCTTCCTTCTTCATTTTGACTCCTTTTTAAGAATTTCCTTTAACTGTTGCGACAATACGGCGAGTGAGACCGCCATATCCTCGTTTTTGACCGCCACATCATCGGGCGTTTTTATATGAGCCGGTGTAAAATTCCATATAGCCCGTATCCCCGCCCGCACCAATGCGTCAGCCACCGCTTGCGCCTCTTTGTACGGCGTGGTTAGCACGGCCATTTTTATGTTCAGTTTTTTCACCGCGCTCTCCAATTTGCCAGTTGGAAGAATTTTCTTCCCGTCGATTTCTCTCGACAGTATCTTTTCATCAATGTCAAATCCCGCGACAATGTTCAATCCGTACTTCTCAAAACCGTGGTATCCCATCAACGCCTGCCCCAGCTTTCCCACGCCCACCAATATCGCGTCCTTCGTGTTGTTGTAACCCAGAAAATTTTCAATGTCTTCGATAAGCTCATCAATGTTGTAGCCGACTTTAGGCTTCCCTTCGTTCACGATTGCAAATGAAAGGTCTTTCTTCACCAACGACGGATTAAGCGAGAGAGCGTCCGCCAAAGCGACCGACGACACCGTAACGCATCCTTCGGCTTTCATGCCGCGCAAGCGCCGCGCATATTGCGCCATTCTGTTAAACACGGCGAGAGAGATCGAGCCTTCAGAATTTGCCACCGCATAACCTCCAATATCGATATTTTTATATCGATATAAAAATATACGATTTCAAAATTTTTGTCAATAGGTTTTTTCAAATTTTTGGGACGAATTTTTTTGAAATGTGAAATAGAGAAGCGCATAGAAACGGCGTTGTAAATACGACGGAATAAAGTTGCAAAACACACGCTATCGGAGGGCGCGCCACAGACGAAAGGAACGCGCCGAACCATAGATTCGCGCTTGCTGCGCGGAGGCTCATTCTTTGCTATTTGTCCGCTTGACCATTCTTTTGAAATTTTCCTCAAAACAGGCAAGATCAAGTCAAAAGGGATCCCGCTCAATTCATTGGCAACTGCTTTTGCCTCATTTGCCCTTCAAATATACCAGACAATCGCGTCAAATCGCTCTTGCATATTTTCTCAAACTATACTATGCTATTTTCAAATGAAATGTTCGTCAATGATTGACAGTTCTTTCCTCAAGAAAACAGTCTCGCCAGGCGCCTCGCATAACGCGGCGCAAAGCGGTTTAGGTTACCCCCCCCCCCCCCCGCAATGTTTATGAGGCTGGGATCAGCCTTGCTAGGCGCCTAGCGCCGCAAATTTTTCAGCTCGATCAGATTTCCTCGTTTAGACAGCAAAACCTCTCGTTTTTAGACAAGAACGATTCATTTGTTTGCAAGAATGGTTCATCCGGCGGCAGAAATGAGCCGTTCATTAGCGCGAATATCCCACTCGTAACGAGATTTATGATGTCAGGAGCTACAGACAGGTTTCCCGTTTGACGGGGACAGCGGGAAGACGGCGTGCTTCCGCATCCGGTACGAAAACGACAAGGGGGTAGGCGGGAGAGTTCGGGCCGCTGTTCTTCGCAGTGATACCATAGCTGGCGAGCCGCGCAGATAAAGGAGGCGGGTATGCCGTAAGCGAAACATACGTTTGTGGACATTCGGATTCAGTATACGGGATTGGGCGTATACAACATAAAAATTATGCGTCATTAAATAATAAAATCCAAACGCATAACGAAAACTTTAAAGCCATAAGAAAAGGAGAAAAAGATGGCGAAGAAAACTTTCTTTTGGGGAACGCTGGCAATGGCACTGGCGTTCGGGCTGGTACTGGCTGGGTGCGAGAGCACGCCTAGCGCTGCTTATTCAAATTTTATTGTGTTGAATGGAGAAATTGTAGAAGCCAAACCAGGAATCGATCCTTTTAACGGTGCAGTAGTTACGTTTTATGGCGTTGATCTAGATGGGAATAAAGACACAGTTGAAAAGCATATATTTGCTTACCCCAAGTTCCAAGCCAACAATCCCGATCTGCAAATCGGGGCAGATGTTGTATTTAAGGAATCGGATTATAATAGAGCATCAGGAATTATAGGCGACAGTCATATAATTGCTATAAATCAAAAACAAGTACAATACTAAAAAAGAAGCCTTCGGGCTTCTCGTTTGACGAGGACCAGTGCGGGAAGTGCGCGTACTTTGCGGTGCGGCGGGAGTCCGGCGCAGTGAAGAAGGGTGTCGCCAGCGATATACTGAGCGCGATTATTCAATAGAGGAGGCGCCTATGAAACAACAACGGGGATGACGGACGCGGGTACGCCGCATGAAGCGCGTATAAACGCGGCGTACAACGCGGAGTCCGTTCCATGAAAACAGCCATTGACTGGGGGGAACTGTCGCAGTTTAGATATGGACTCTATCTGATTATCTGAAAAAAGCTGGCGGGCTTCTAAACGCAACGCCAATCAACAAGGAAGATTGGCAATGTACCAGGAACATCTGGGCGGATTGGATTGCGCCTCTACCAACCAGCAGTTTTACCGCATTGAGAACAACACAATGGCGGATATGACGAAACGGTTTTATAAATGATACAATGAAAAAATACGGGGTTGCGCATTTTACTGCAAATATTGTATCAATATGGTTATATTAAAAGTTGACAGTTTGGAAGAACCATGAAAATAAGCAAGACAAATGCCGCCCGCCTGTTAGACCATGCGGGAATGGCGTACGAACTTATTGCGTACCGGTTTGATGAGAACGATTTGAGCGCTTCACACGCGGCAGAAGCCTTGAACGAACCGGTTGAGCGGGTTTTTAAGACGCTTGTCCTGAAAGGCGACAAAAGCGGGTATTTTGTCTGCGCAGTTCCGGGCGATTCGGAAGTGGACTTGAAAAAAGCGGCCAAAGTTTCCGGAAACAAGCGCTGCGATTTGATTCCACAGAAAGACCTGCTGCCCCTGACCGGTTATATCCGGGGTGGATGTTCGCCGGTCGGGATGAAAAAGCATTTTCCTGCATATATCCACGAAACCTGCCTGTTGTATGAGTCTGTCTTCATCAGCGCCGGGCAACGGGGCTTGCAGATGAAAATCGGAACAGCGGATTTGATAAAAATCACGAAAGCGGAAACAGCCGATTTGATTATGGAATGATTTTAATTGCGCTCTGACGCAATCTTATTCCATATTAGGAGGAAAAATGAAGATATGTATGACGATGTGCGGCGCGGCGCTCTTCGCGCAGATGGAGTCCGGCTTTGACACAGAGGCTATGTGGGGTGGGGTCGTGATTGCCGGGTACAGGGTGAGGACTGCGCTGTCGTTATCTCCGAGACCATCAGCGGGAAGTCCGTTGCCGGGATTGACTATAATTGTGCCTTCGCCATAAAATCCGCGTTTCAAAAAATTCAGGAGCGGCGGCAAGTTCCGCATGTAAAAGTTCCTCATCAGGTTTATCTTTCTCTTATAATTGACCGATAAAAAAAACATGAAGAAGTTTATTTTGATTGCTATAGAGGCTTTTGTGTTTACGCTTGTGTGCAACGCGCAAACGGCGCCCTTCCATGAAGAAGGGATCGCTTCGTGGTATGGAACGGAATTTGATGGACAAACCACCGCTTCCGGGGAAATTTTCAATTCAAATGATTACACTGCGGCTCATCCTGAGTTGCCATTCGGCACGTTGCTGACCATAACGAATAAAAACAACAACAAAAAGGTGACGGTACGGGTAAACGACAGGGGGCCTTTCATCTCCAATCGAAATATCGATCTGTCAAAAGCAGCCGCCGAACACCTGGATATGATTGCGAGTGGCAATGCGCCGGTCAGCATTGATAGCGCCGAAGCGGGCGCGGCGCCCGGACCGGTGGCGAATCCGGCGGTGGCAATAGCGCCGCCATTGCCCGCAACGCCCTTGCCGCAGCAACCTGTCGCGCCTTCGCCCTCTGATGCGCCCGCTTCACCGGCGCCACAGCAACCCGTTGCGCCTTCGCTCTCTGACGCATCCGCTTCACCGGCGCCGCAACAACCCGCAGTGGCGCCAAGCGCGCCTCCGGCAACGGTTGCGCCTTCTGTCGTAACGCCGCTTCCGGTGACTCCGCCAGCCGCAGTTCCTCCGGCGGTCATCGCGTCGGCAAAACCTGCGGTCATAAAGCCAGCCATTCCGCCCACAGGAACAAACAAGCGGTACCGCCTGCAAATCGGCGCGTACAAAGTTCCCAAGAACGCGGTCGCCGTCTTTGAAAAATTAAAGAGCGTAGGTTTAAATCCGGCGTATGAACGGAACGGCGACTTGTACCGCGTGGTGCTTTCAGGGATAAGGGCTGACGATGTTCAAGCGGTCGCCGAAAAGATCGGCCAGGCAGGTTTCACGGAAGCGCTTATTCGTGAAGAACCATGACATGGAAATTTCCGGTCCCGCAAAAGAAAGGCTTCTCTACCTTTTAAAATTGCTTGAAAAAGGTGGATATGCCACGCTGACATCCGCGCACATAGAATCCCTTACCGGTTGGTCGAGGGATTCTATTCGCAAGGACATTTCTTACCTTGCCGCAGATATTGGCAGGGCGAGCGGCTATGACAGCGCCGCCCTGGAAAACGCCATCAAGAAAACCCTGCGCCTTGACCGCAAGCAAAAAATCTGCATCGTGGGGCTTGGGCGGCTGGGTTCCGCATATCTTAATTTCAGCGCGTTTCAACACGGCGAGTATGAGTTGACGGCGGGTTTTGACGCCAATGTCAACCGCGTTGAGATTCTTTCATCGCCCGTGCCTTTGTATCCCACCTACAAAATGAACGAAATCATCAGCCGGTTCGCCATAGAGATAAGCTTGCTCTGTGTGCCGGAAGATCAAGCTCAAGCCGTCGCGGACAAACTTATAGCCGCCGGAATTCGGGGGATAGTGAATTTCGCCCCGGTGGCGCTGAGAGTACCGCCTGACATCGCGGTGCGCGATGTGTATGTTGTCGACGAGTTGCGTTCTTTGTCGATACGCATACACACGGAGAAAGCCTGACCTCTCGTCGCCGCAACAAGCGCTACCATACCTCAATTATTTTATCTATTTGAAAAATAGCCTGTTCAACCGCCCGGTACGGCGCAACGCTTACTTCGGTATGTTCAAGCGCACGGTACGAGACCAGCGCTTCTATGACATCCCCCTCAATGAAAGGGAACCGGTTTTTTGATTCGATATAAAATTCGTAATTGCCAGCCGGCTCTCCGTCTTTTGTTTCCTTCAGGTGGCAGAGGGCGCGATAGACGGATTCCTTGTTCACAAAAATACGCGAAACCGTGTAATAGACCCGGAAACGCGCGCCAGCCGTATATTCATCGCGCCGCAATTTCCGGTAGTCAAGTTTTCCATATTCGGCGGCGTCTTGCAAACGCGCCGCAGTGTCCGTGTTTTTCCGCGCAAGCGCAATATGCGCGGCGATGTAGGCGTCTTCGGAACGTACGTCTTTTACCAAAAGCGCGTTTGCTATATCCGCGTCGCCTGAATACGCCGCGAGAAACAAGGCTCCGACACCCGCCTCATTTTTGTAATTGACATCCGCGCCTGCCAAAACAAGCCGCTTGACAATCTCAACATTTCCGGCATTCACCGCAAACATCAACACGGAGATGCCGTTGTCAGCGGCGTTCGCGTCCGCGCCCGCTTCCAAAAGCGCGTGTACTTGCGAGGCGTCTCCCTTCATACACGCCTTGAAAAGCGCGGCGTTATTGCCGCCAGCATTGCCGCCGCTATCGCCAAGACCGTCATCTTCCGCAAACAGAGGAGCCATGAGATAGAAACAACATACCGCGAACAAAAAGCGTTTCATGCTCTTAGTATATACCAGACCATACGTTTTTTCAAGAGAATGTTCAATATATTGCAAGAACATAAAGCGTCTGTCCATATTCTAGCAGTCATCATTGACTTCTTCCACGCTCTTTGCTATACTTGCGCCGTGTAAAGGGGCGATATATGAACATTGACGATCCGGAGTGGTGGAATGATGGTGACAAAAAATTGTCAAAAGACGAATTTTTCGAAGTGTACAACGCGATCTTTGAGCATACCCACATGGCGAAACGGTTTGCCGATGACTTGATAATGGCAATAGACGACGGAAAAGTTGAGCTTGAGGAGACAAAGGGCATGACAGAGCGTCTTCTCAAGGCATGTGGACTTTTTAATCAGATCAAGGCGGCGCTTTCTAACGTTTGACGCATGCGCCAGTAAGCGGCGCCATTAGGCGGCGCCAATTCGCAGGAGTATTATGTCTATTAATCGTGTTTATGTGGAAAAGAAGCGGGGCGGGTTTGCCGTAGAAGCGGAGCGTTTGAGGGCGGATATGATCTCTTTTCTGCGCGATCAGCGTCCCGACATCAATGACCTATCCGAAATTCGCATCCTGCGCCGTTACGATGTGGAAGGTTTGAATGAAGAGCAGTTTAAGCGGGCTGTAGGGTCCATCTTTTCGGAACCCCAATGCGATGTGGTTTTTGAGGGAAATGTCCCTGCGCACAAGGATGAACAGCGCTTCGGCGCCGCATACCTGGCGGGACAATACGATCAGCGGTCGGATTCGGCTGAACAATGCGCGGAACTCATATTCGGAGTCCGTCCCATTGTAAAAACCGCGCTTGTGTATGTTTTTCGGACAAGAACTGCGGCGCGGCTTTCGGATGAAACCCTCGCCGCAATAAAAAAATATATCATCAACCCCGTTGATTCTGAAGAAACGTCCCACGATATGCCGGTTTCCTTGCAAGACGCCCCGATTCCCGTTAAAGAAGTCCCCATTCTAAACGGATTTTTGGAAATGGCGGACGGCGGACCCAACAACCAAGAGCGCGTGGCGTACTTTGCGCGTTTGGCGAAACAACATTCCCTCGCCATGTCTCTTGACGATATGCTTTTCTGCGCGAATTATTTTTCTTCTATACAGAGAGACCCCACGTTGGCGGAACTCAAGGCGCTGGACGCCTACTGGTCGGATCATTGCAGACACACGACATTCACCACTGAACTTGAAGGTTTTTTTGATTTCTTTGAAAACAGCGAAAATCCCCTTGTTCAGACAAGCATGAAGAGAGCGGTTGATCTATACAAGAAAGCGCGATTGGAAGTTTACGGCGAAAACCCGCTGAAACAGGGCGCGGCGCGGCTGCCAACGCTCATGGATATTGCGACGATTGGCTTCAAGGCGCTCAAGAAGCGGGGATTGGCTTCCGATGTGGACGAATCGCCTGAAATAAACGCCTGTACTATTAAAGTGCAAGCCGAATTTGACGATGGCGGGACCGAGCCGTATCTTTTGCTTTTCAAGAACGAGACCCACAACCACCCGACCGAGATTGAGCCGTTCGGCGGGGCCGCGACCTGCCTGGGCGGGGCGATACGCGATCCGCTTTCCGGCAGGGCGTTTGTGCACCAAGCCATGCGGATTACAGGTTCCGGCGATCCAAGATCAAACAAAACGCCGCCGGGCAAACTGCCGCAGATAAAGATTGCGCGGGAGTCCGCAGCCGGTTATTCATCGTACGGCAACCAGATAGGGCTTGCAACCGGACAGGTGGCCGAGTTCTACCACGCCGGCTATGTGGCGAAACATCTGGAGTTAGGCGCGGTCATAGCGGCGGCGCCCGAAGCGTGGATCCGGCGCGAGGTTCCCGCAGTCGGCGATGTGGTGATCCTGGTTGGCGGCAAGACCGGGCGGGACGGCATTGGAGGCGCCACCGGTTCTTCAAAGGCGCATACCAGGGAGTCCGTTGAAAAATCTGGCGCCGAGGTTCAGAAAGGCAATCCGGTTGAAGAGCGGAAGATACAACGCCTGTTCCGCAATCCCGCTGTCACCAAGCTCATAAAACGGTGCAACGATTTTGGCGCGGGCGGCGTGTCTGTGGCGGTTGGGGAGCTTGCCGAAGGGTTGGACATACGCCTTGACGCAATGCCCAGGAAATACGCCGGACTTGACGGCGTTGAGCTTGCCATTTCAGAATCCCAGGAACGCATGGCGGTTGTGGTTGACGCAAAAGACTCTGACGCCTTCATAGACGCCGCCGCCGCGGAAAATCTTGACGCGGTCGCCATCGCCACGGTTACGGATAAACGCCGCGTCCGCATGTTCTGGCAGGGAAAGCTCATTGTCGATCTTTCGCGGGATTTTCTCAATTCAAACGGAGCGAGCCGTTCAATTTTTTTATCTACTGATTCAGCGTCCGCTGTTCCAGCGACTGCCGATGAACAAAAGCCTCAGCCCAAGCCCCAAATTGAAGAAAAAAAACCGCTGGTTGTCATTGACAACCTTGAACGGGAACTGGCGTCTCTCCGTTCGGGCGGCAGACGCGGGCTTCAGGAGCGGTTCGACGGCTCCATCGGCGCGGGATCCGTGTTGTTTCCTTTTGGCGGCGCGGAACAAGGGACGAATGAATGCGGCATGGCGGCGCTGCTTCCGGCTTTGGGAAAAGAAAGCCGCGTCGCAAGCCTTATGGCGTTTGGCTTTGATCCCGACGCGATGGCCGCCGACGCCTATGAAGGCGCAAAAGGCGCGGTGCGGGAGGCGTTGGCGAAATGCGCGTGCATGGGCGGCGATCCATGGAAAATGAGGCTCTCATTGCAGGAATATTTTGAGCGTCCCGGCGACGCCGCCTCCTGGATAAAGCCCATATCCGCGTTGCTCGGCGCGCTTGAAGCCCAGCTTGAACTCGGCGCACCCGCCATCGGCGGCAAGGATTCCATGTCCGGCTCCTATGGTGACGAAGAACACGGCGTCCACCTCGCCGTGCCGCCGACGCTGGTCGCCTTTGCCGTCGGCGTCGCACCCGCCGCAAAGGTGCGTTCCGGCGCTTTGAGCGGCAAAAGCGGGAATGTCATTTTGCTTTTGTATCAAGACCCTTCCCGCTGTGAATGGGAGGTTTTCAAGGCGAATATGAACGCCCTCATGCGTCTGGGCGAGGCGTCTCTGGTACGCGCGGCCTATCCGGTTGGCGCGGGCGGCGTTGCGGCGGCGTTGGCTGTCATGGCGTTCGGCAACATGCAAGGCGTCGAAGTGGAGGCGGACGCGCTGGAAGCGGCGGAAACCGAAGCCGGAGTGGAAGCCCATGGATGCCGCAGCCGCCACGGCTCCGTACTGCTTGAAATAGAAGACATTGAAAAGGCGAAAACCCTGCTTGACGCGCCGGACGCTCCCTCGTATTGCATTATAGGCGCGACCATTGCGGACAAGGTTTTCCGCGTCTCAGGCGACATGGGCGCCGCCGCTGATGGCGACGCGGATGAGTTTCCGGAATCGGTTCCAGCTGAAGCCCCTCTGGAAGAGCTTCGCCGCGCTTATGAGTATCCGCTTGCGGACATATACCCGCAAACAACGGATGGGGCGACTGTCGCCGAGAGGAGGAGTGGGGGTAATGGAGAAGGTTTCGCGTCAGCAAACCTTCGGAATGAGGGGGAGCAGCGTCCAAAAAGCCCTCCGGCTTGTCAGCGTCCGGCGTTCTTTGTCGCGCACGGCGCTCCCCCCCTTGTCCTTTTACCCGTATTTCCCGGCACAAACTGCGAATGGGACATGGAGCGGAGTTTTCGCAAAGCCGGAGCGCGCGTCAAGCTCTTGATTTTTAGAAATCTAACGCGGGAGGCTGTCGCGGACTCGATTGCCGAACTGGCCTCCGCTATTGACGAAGCGCAGATACTCGCGCTTTCCGGTGGGTTCAGCGCCGGAGACGAGCCGGATGGATCGGGAAAATTCATCGCCAATGTGTTCCGCGCGCCCCGTATCATGGACGCGGTTGACAGATTTCTCGACAGGGACGCTTTGACGCTGGGCGTCTGCAATGGATTTCAGGCGCTCATTAAGCTGGGACTTGTGCCGGACGGACGAATACGCGACAGAACAGGGGATTCGCCGACTTTGACCTTCAACGACATCGGGCGGCATGTTTCCAGAATGGTCAGAACGCGCGTCATGCCGAGCAATTCGCCGTGGCTTGCGCTTGAGCGGGAAGGGACGGTGCACGTTGTGCCGGTAAGCCACGGCGAAGGCAAATTTGTCGTCAATGACGAGGAAGGGATGCGGCTTTTGCGCAATGGGCAGGTCGCGTTCTGTTACGTTGACTCTGGCGGAAATGCCGCTCTGGAAGAGCCTGACAACCCGAACGGCAGCCATTTTGCGATTGAAGGCGTTACAAGTCCGGACGGGCGCATCCTCGGCAAGATGGGACACAGCGAGCGATCCGGGGATTATGTACATATCAACATACCGGGCAATAAACGGCAGCGCATTTTCGAAGCCGGCGTGAGGTATTTTATGTGACGCAGCTGGCGCGATAGCCGCGTCAGTCGCGTTTTGCGGTTTTTACCCATCGCACGGCTTCCATGAGAGCGCCTTCCACTATTTCAAACGCGGCTTTCTCATGTTGTCAAAAACTAAAAAACGTACTTCTGATAATGACCGGTAACCGCCTTTTTCACTGGTTTATTGGTCGTTTTTGAAAAGACGCGGCGTTTGTTTTAAGCAAAAGCCCTTTGACATCTTTCACGTCCATCTTTAGCGCAAATGGCGCATAGCGTTCTGGCTGTTGCGAACCTTCGGTTCGACGACGTTTTGCCAGCCCGAATAAGAGCTTTGTGAGGCGAAGACCATTTGCAATTAATTCCCATCTTTTTACTTAACAATATCATATGCTTATCTGTGGAAAATATTTTGATATTATTTTGTTTTACATTTTGCGCTATTGCTATATCTAATAATCCCAATTTGTTAATCCCCGTCTTTATACATTGATATTGAATTCCAATTATTCCATCCCAATCTATATCAAGGAGTACAATACCTATTCCGGAAAGACAATCAATAAACTCATATTCCTTATTCGCCATAGCAGATGGAATCAATTCAGATAATATAATTTTATTTGTCAGCGCTAAATTATCAATCGATAATTGAGAAATTTCTTTGAAATTATAGTGAATTAAGTTAAGTAATTGGAATAAAAATCGATAAATAAGATATGGCATACAGTATAGACTATAAGAAACGAGCGGTTGCATACAAGCAAGAAGGGCATACTTTTAAACAGTTGAGAGAAGCGTTTGGCATACCTTCAGAAACCTATTATCAGTGGAAGGAAAACCTTGAAAACGGATATTATGAACAAAGAATCAAACAGGAGCGCAGATGGAAGATGGACAAAGAGCTATTACGACAAGCAGTGTCCGACAAATCAGACTTGTATCTTGGGGAATTGGCGGAACAATTCGGCTGTACGGCGACAGCGGTTTTCTACGCTCTTGAGCAATTAGACATAACACGAAAAAAAAGACCTTTGCCTATTATGAAAAATCAGAAGAGCGGCGGGCGGAGTATGCCGCAAAGACAGCGGGAGCGCCCTTGAGCAAACACGAGTGTATGTCGATGAAAGCGGCATACACACCTGCTTGCGGCGTGAATACGCTCGTGCGCCGCGAGGGGAAGCCATCGAAGATGTGAAAAGAGGAAACCACTTTGAGCGAGTAAATGTCATAGGCGCTCTATGCAAGGGAGCGTATTTTGCCATTGAGTGTTACCAGCGGAGCATAGACGGAGCATTTTTTGAGCGGTGGTTTAAAGATTGCTTGCTTTCAGAAATACCCAAAGGGCACACGATAATCATGGGCAACGCGCGTTTTCACCGGAAAACGAAACTACGCGAACTGGCCAGAGGAAAGGCGCGGTTGTTATTTCTACCGCCGTATTCACCGGACTATAACCCGATAGAAAAGACATGGGCAAACATGAAACGATTCCTTTCTAATAACCCACAGGATTTTCAATCTATCGATTCCGCTATTTATGACTATTTTTCTGTTCCAGTTAATTAACTTAAACTACTATATTTTTGTTTCTAAAATAGTCTATCCAAACACAACTATCAATAATATAATTCATATTCTATTTCTCGTTGCATTAATATTTACCTCCAATTCAACCTTCCCCGCCATTTATACGAGTCTAAGACGTTTTCTATTTTTTATTATTTCCTTTATAGCCTCATTTATAACGGATGTTTTTGTACTTTCTCCCGTCCATTTCATTGCTTCATCTAATAATTTTTTATCTAAATCTAAAGTAGTTCTCATAAAACTGCCTCCTATGCATATAATAAAAAAGATAACGGGATTATACCCTCACGTATACCTGACGACGCCTGTATGATGTCCCATACAGTCTTAATCAAACCTGTCATTTCAGAGAAGTCTATTCGTTCTTTACAAATCAAATCATTTCCACCCTGTTGCTATGTTAGTACAACCATTGAACATTCTAGATTGTGTTGGACTTCTTGCTGAAAACCAATTAGCGTCTATATTTCCAATATCAGTTAATTTAGTACAACCATTGAACATAGCAT
>JAISCC010000070.1 GCA_031265845.1 Treponema sp. | reverse complement strand
AGGAGCCTGGCGTCCGCTTCCGCGATCTCAGCCTCAATCCGGGTTCTGGTTTCGGCGAAGGCGGCGGCCAGTTCGGTCACGCGCTCCCTGCTTTGCTCCCCGGCGCGCTCCATGTCCGCCGAAATGTCCGCCTTCGCTTGAGACGCCAAGCCTTCGAGTTCCGCGATGCGCCGCGCGTTCTGCTCGTCTCCGGACTCAAACGCGGCTTTCCATTGGGCGAGGCGGTCGTCAGCGGCGTCTTGGACTTTGCCGTCGCTTTCGGCGACGGCCTCGCTAATCGCGGCTTCAATACGCCGCATCGTCTCATCAACCCTTTTCTCAATGCTTTGCAGATGCGCCTCGGTTTCGGTTGTTTCATGAGCGATACGTTCTCTGGCTTCGGCAAAAGACGCCTCCCAATCGGCTACGCGAGACTTGTTCTGCGCTCCGGCAAGATCAAGTTCCATTGAAATATCCGCTTTGATTTGGGTGTATTTCGCTTCCAGTTCCATGAGATGTTGTTTGTTCTTTTCATCGGCTTGTTCCAGATCGAAAACGACGCCGGCTTTCGCATGGGCAAGTTTAGCTTCCAAATCCGCAATTTGTTGTTTGGTTTGCTCATCGGCTTGTTCCAAATCGGAAGCGACGCCGGCTCTCGACCGGGCGAATAGAGTTTCCAATTCCTCAAGCCGCCGGGCGCTCATCGCGTCTCCCGCTTCAAACGCGGTCTTCCACTGGGCGAGGCGGTCGTTAGCGGCATTCGCCGCCTTAATATCCGTGTCGCTGACTGCGGTACTCATCGCGGCTTCAATGCGGCGGACGGTTTCTTCGAACCGCTCATGGAATTCCCGCACCCGATTTTCCGTTTCCGCTATATCTTCATCTAAACGCATCTTGGTATTGGCAAAAGATGCCTCAAGATCCGCTATCTGCAACCCGCTTTGTTCTTTGGCGGCGTCAAGTCCGGTCGCAATATCCGTTTTGACATCATCCATCGCCTTTACAATATCCCCTCTCATGTCCACAGCCAACGAGTCAAAATCGACGCGCGTCGCGTTAAGCCGGTTGTCGAATTCAAGTATCGCTTTGTCTGTGTGGGTCTCCGCGTCGCCGAGCTTGTCATCAATCGTTTCCATTTCCGCAACGAATTTGTCCCGCAACTCAGCGATCACTTCATCGGTATAGGCATGTTCCCCGTCAAGTTGCTGGTTGAGGGCGTCCAGTTCTGTCGCAAAATGCGCTTTCGCCTGTACAACCACCGCTTCAATTTCCTCAAGTATTTGCTTTGCCTTTGTATCCTGATTCTCCGATTCATGCAACCATCGGACGAGTTTTGCATCGGCTTCGCTTGCTATTTTTGCGTCCACGGCAACCGCCGTCCTCGCTATACTGTTCTCAAGTCCGGCGATGGTTTGTTCTGTATGAGTGTGAGCGTCGGCAATCTGCTGGCGGATGCGTCCCATTTCCGTTTCTAGTTGGGCGCGGGCGACATCATGCGCGGTTTCTATTTCATGCAACAATCCCTTCATCCTTACCTCGGTGTCAGAGGCGACTTGCTTCCAGTCTTCAAGTCGAATATCCGCGCTTTCAAGCACCCGTTTTTCAGCGGCGGCGGCTGTTTCTTTGAGACGATCTTCCATCTGGGAAACCGCCCTATTGGTTTGGCTCTGCATGTCGGACAGCCGTTTGTCCGCATCCTCAAAAGAGCGGAACACCTGCTCAAGGTTGGCGTCCGCTTCTTCTGAAATTTTCGCTTCGGCTTCTTGAGCGGTGTCAAAAATTTGCCGCTTTAGCAAAGCGATGTCTTCTTCCGTTTGATGTTGCGTATCTTTGAGCCGCTGTTCCAGCGCCGAACATTCCCTTTCAAAATGGTCTTTTATCTGTACGGAAGAAGTCTCAAGCCCCTGCAATGTCTTTTGCAGATTCGCGTCCGCGTCAAGGGCGATCTGCCGCCAATTGCCGAGCCGTTCATCCGCCCGTTCCAGCACCTTCCGCTCCGCGTCACACGAGGCGTTGGCAAGCCGTTCCTCCAAAACGGCGATTGTTTCGTCCATGTGCGCCTGAGTCTCTTTCAATTTATGCTCAAGGGCGTCGTTTTGCTCAACAATATAAGAACGTATGTTTGCGGCGGCGCGTTCCAGATCCGAGGCTACCTGTTTCGAATTCGCCTCCTTTTCCTCGGCTGTTGCCATCCATTCGGTTTGCTGGGCTTTGAAAAACGCAGTTATTTCTTCAACATCATGCGACCATTCCTTCAGAAAATGCTGCCGCTGGACATCAAGGGCGCCGCTGTTGGCGTTCCAATGTTCCATCTGTTTAGCCGCGAGAGCGTCAAGTTCGGCGACTTGCTTCCGCGCTTCTTCCTGATGGGTTTTCAAATTTTCTTCTATTGAACTTTGCAAACGCTGGACGCGCTCTTCAGACTGATTCTTCAATTTGGCAAGAGTCGCATCTTCCATCTTGTCTGCGGTTGTCCCGGCGCGCGCGGCGACCTCTCTGAGCGTTTTGTTGATCGCCTCCATGTCTCTGGCAAGATTGGCGGAACGAATCTGCTCGGTTTTTTCGATTGCTTCCCGTTGCCCCGTAACATTGCGCTGAATGGCTTCAGCCTCCATTTTAAGCGCATTAACAGAAGATTTGACCTCGGCAAGCATGTTGTTGGAAAGTTTTGACAGGGACGCCATATTATCCTGCTCAAAACGCTGTTTAAGACCGGCAAATCCCTTCTCAATCGCGGCTAATTTATCATGCGCATCGGAGACTTTTCTGTTTACAGACTCCACAAAAGCCGATTCTTCGCTGATACGTCCCAAATTCCCCTGCACCAAAGCCGTCATACGCACCAATTCTTCCAAAGAAGTGTCGTAGGCGTTTATGCGCTCATCGATCTTCGCTATAGCTTTTGCCTTTTCCGCAAAATCTTCTTCGGTCAGCTTGAGCTTGTGCATCAATTCCTTGGCGGACTTCTGCTGCACATCAAGGTCTATGCCGTAATCTTTTACCGCGCTTTCTTTCTCTGCCACAAACGAGGAAAGTTCATCCTTGAGATGATCCGCATATCTACGCACCTTATCTAGAGAACGATTTCGTTTGTCAAACTGACGGTACAAAAAAAGCGTCATTCCAACGATGAGGAGCGTTATTATATTTCCAACTATTATTGCCATCCGGTACTCTCTTTTTCTATGGTTTTAGAGACGGTCATTTTATCACGTAATTGAATAAATAGCGATAGTCACAGAAGATAAAATTCTTTCTATCAATAGGTTTGCTGAAACTTTGTAAAAGAAAGGGGACTTTCAGCGCGGTTTTCATACCCGCATGAGCGGCGCCAGCGATGTCGTACCGCCTGCTGTTGCCGACATAGAGAACCCGTCCGGGGGTCGCGCCGAGTTCTTCCGCCAACGCCATAAAAGACTTCGGATCCGGCTTGAGCCTGCCGATCTCTTCGGAGCACAGTACCGCGTCCCATATTCCAGAAAGCCCCAAAAGCGTGAGCTTCCGTTTCGGCGGAAAATCGGACAAGAGCCCCAGTTTCAACCCTTCCCGCTTCAACGCCGCAAGCGTTTCCGGCACATGGGGGAACAGCCGGACATTTTTAAACACAGGCTCCCACCCGCGGTAAATGTACGTCTCAATTTTTTGCCGCATTGCAACAATTTCAGCATGTCCGGCTTCGCCGTCAAGGATACGGGCCGTTAAAAAAGCTTGAGCCTCGTAAAATTCCTGTTCATACAGCGGATCTCCGACTCTTGTGGCGCGGATTATGGCGCGGGCTTTCCCAAAGGCGCGGAGCAAGCGATGTTCTTTTGCCGCGAAGGGAAGAATCCTCAGATAAAACCGGTAATTAGGATAAAGGGTGCCGTCCAGATCAAACGCGACGGCATCAATTTCTAACATAGATATATAATAACGAAATACACAGAAAAAGTATAGATGGGAGAAAAGCCGTATTCGCAATTCGCGGACGTTTTATACCACAGCGGCGGCGGTGCAGCGCGTGCGCGTGGCTCGCGGACTATGCCCGCTACAGGAACCGCCGATAAAAAAAATGTCCCGATCATACCGCCGTAGTGTACTTGACAAAATTATGGTTATATGATATACAAGAAAACATGCGGCTGTCGTATACCGGTATTACCCGAGCTTCCCAAGCTCGTGAAGGGGGTTCGACTCCCCTCAGCCGCTTATATATAATTGTGTGTTATTGTACAGAGTTATATTTTCCTATACATTTCTATCTATCATAAACGATTAAACGGCATGGCTAACCGCGCCTTTATCTTTTGCGCATGAAAGGAGTTTGCCATGCCAAAACTTCCGGATCTTATGCCATCGTAAAGCGTAAATATATCAACAAGCTTCTTTAATGGCGCCCAATCCATTCTGTGGGCAGTCCGTCTCCATCCGCCCGAAATGGAGGCGCAAAAGTTTCGGAAACTTCCCGGCCCGCCTTGCCGAACACCGGCGCCGTTACTGTAGGGAAATGGCTTGAAAAGCTCACTCGCGCGGGCGCACACCCCCGCGCCGCGCAACTTATAAGAAAGGGCTTTCCGTATTCGCCCTGCGCGATTGATTTATACCGGCGGATTTACCGCGCCTATCTTGGGCGCGACCCGCTGACGAGCCGCTTGAGCCGGAGGATATGCGCGGACATATTCCTCGCGGGATTGAGGCGGAGCGAAATAGTCGCCCGCCCCTTCCCTGTCACGAGATGGTTTAAGATTACGGAGTGGAACTGACCATTGCATGAATAGGGCGACGTGTACTAGCCGCCGCCAAGAAAGTTTTTTGTGAAAAACATAAAAAACTTGATAAAAAACAGGAAGCTGTTAAAATAGTCCGATAGGAGGATAAGTTTATGGCTGGAACGCTTTCACAGGACGAAATTGATCAATTATTAACAGCAGGTGGTCCTGATGATCTTCCTGATTTTGACTTGGCAGAGGCGAAAGCTTTTGAACATTTTGAAAACATTGAGGCTTTTGAACAATATCTGACAGAACGTACATATACGCCCGAAAAGCCTTATGGCGTCTTTGACGAGGATACATCCATTTGCCGTTTTTTTAGTTCCAGTAAGAATGAAACCCTGTTGGAAGATATCAGAAGAAAAAATGAAGCGCAGGGATATGGAAATATCAAAATCCCCAATACTAAAATTACGCTTATAAATTATTCTTTTTGTACAAAATGCAAAACAGCGTTCAGTTTCAAGGAACTTGTTGACTATTATATGAATCCAAAGCCCGATCCAAGATATAAAAACAGAACGTGTCAATACAGAGAAGATACAAGAGTTTATTGTAATAATTGCGGCGCATACTTCTTGCCTTCGCTGATAATTTCGGACGGAACGCCAAAGAACGAGGTTCAGTTTTTATGCAGGGTGCAGACGATAGAGGCGGTAGAAAAGTATTTTCGTCAAAAGAATATGAAAGTATTAACAGAAAACAAAAATAATATTATTCAAAAAGGCAAATTAAGGGCAATAAAAAACGATGTGTTTATAAAGGATTTGGATGAAAAACCAACGTTGATAACAAACATAATACAATATACGCCGTTCAAATATATTATGAATTTTGTAGATGGAACAAATGTTGAAAAAGGGGATGTGTTGTTTGATGAATGGTGGAGATAGAAAATGTTGCTAGCCTCCTATCGACAAAAACGTCCGGCGCCAGATCGCCGCCTTTGACAGCAACACCGAAACTTTAAAACCCACTGGCGGTCTCATGGAGCGCAACCTGCGAGCGTCATACTCTGCATGATTGATAAGCATAAAACATACGCTCAAAAAGCAAGTCAAAGTCTTCAGACTTTTTCAAATGAGAGGAAACTAACATAGCTTTTTTTTGCCGGAATGACCTCAATGCGGCGTGTTTTTATCAAGCGGATTTCACCGCGCTTACAGCGATTCTTGACTCCTGATTTAGATGGTTTTTGAAATTTTTCTATGGAGGCGGGTTTCAATCCTGCGTCGCCGCAAAAACGGGAATGATTTGAGTCCCGTTTGCAGGCTTGAGGCGCGTCTTGTGGCGGCGAAAAACAATGGCAGGGATGATATGACGTGACGCCTCCTTTACACCTCTTGCTAAAAACACCGCTTTGATACTACACTAGGTATTCATAACAAGGATATATAGAAAATTATGGAGTTTAATCGTAAAGCGTCGTTGAGTCATACCGTGGCGAGTAATATAACCGATCTCATTATAGGCGGTCAGTACCAGCAGGGCGACAAAATACCAAACGAAATGGAACTCATCAAGAGACTTGAGGTGAGCAGAAGCACGGTGCGGGAAGCGATTAAGACGCTGGTGTCCCAAAACATCCTTGAAATCAGGCGGGGATCCGGAACTTTTGTCTGCGACAAGCCGGGCATTGCGGAGGATCCGCTGGGTTTCCGGTTTATCAGCGACAAAATAGGGCTTGCCCTGGATTTGCTCGAAATACGCCTCGTTCTTGAGCCTCATATAGCGGAGAAGGCGGCGGAAAGGGCTGGAGACGAGGAAATTAGGGGAATCGCCGCCCAATGCGATGTGGTGGAAGAACTTATTCTGAGCGGCGGATCCTACGAGGAAGAAGACGTGCTGTTTCACACCAAGATTGCCCAGGCGGCCAAAAACGCGGTGATTCCCAATCTTATTCCGGTGATCAATTCGACGATTTTTCTTTTAATGCGGGTGACGAACACGGCTTTGCGGAAAGAAACCATACTTACGCACCGGGCTATCGCGGAGGCGATTCAGGCGAGGGATGGCGATGGCGCCCGAAACGCAATGATAGAACACATCCTGTATAACCAGCGTTTTGTTGAAAAACTCAAATCCGATAGAGAAACGGCTTCCTGTGGTACAAGCGTCCCGGTCAATAACGAGTGAAGACCTGCGGCTTATTGAGGCTTGTCACGGCTTTCTCAAAGCAACCACGTTTGGGAAAGCCGTGATCGCATCGAAAGCGGCGCAGAGCGGCGCAGGGCGTACGTTTGCTACGCGATTTGACGCAACGTAAAAAAACTTGCCAAACAGCAATTTTTTCAGTTAAAAGGTACATTTTTCAGCGATTTGACGCATTTTTCTATCCGCGACGGGCAATGCCGCTGGCAATGACCATAAAATAACTGTAGTTTTTTTCTTTTTCTTGTTGACAACTGGAAATTTACGATTTATTCTGGTGTTAGATCATACATCTGACGAATGATGTATGATGTATGGAGAGGTATAACAATGCTGCGTAGTCAGGAAATTAGAGCGATTGCTCCAGAGATGGACCCACTGAGGCTGGGTATGGGGTGGCGCGTGGATGATCTGGAGAAACCCCAGATCATGTTGGAAAGTACGTATGGGGACAGCCATCCGGGATCAGCGCATCTCAATGGATTGGTCGCCCTGTGCGAGGAAGCGGTCAAAGCTTATGGAGGGAAGGCGGCCAAGTATTATGCCACAGATATATGCGATGGACAGTCACAGGGACACGATGGCATCAATTTTTCTTTGGTTTCACGAGAGGTCATCGCTTCGTTGATTGAGATTCACGCTATGGCGACGCCGTTTGACGGCGGGGTGTTTTTCGCAAGCTGCGACAAGGGGATGCCCGCCCAGCTTGAAGCCATCGCCCGAATCAACATGCCTTCCATTGTGGTGACAGGTGGCGTGATGAATGCGGGTCCGAATCTGCTCACGCTGGAACAGATCGGCATGTATGACGCCATGTACAAGCGCGGGGAAATTACTCTGGAGGAATTCTCGCGGTACAAACACAGCGCGTGTCCGTCTTGCGGCGCGTGTTCTTTTATGGGAACGGCTTCGACCATGCAGGTCATGGCGGAAGCCCTGGGCATAGCCATACCCGGCTCGTCTCTTTTGCCCGCCACAAGTCAGGAACTACGGGATTTTGCACGGAAAGCCGGGGAACAGGCGCTTGTTCTTGTAAAGGAAAATATACGCCCATCGAAAATAATGACAAAAGAGGCGTTTCATAACGCGATTGTGGTTCACGCCGCGATAGCGGGTTCATCGAATTCCCTGCTCCATATTCCCGCCATTGCGCATGAGTTGGGGATTGAGCTTGATGCCGGGGAATTTGACCGGATTCACCGCGATTCTCCGTACCTGTTGAACATCCGTCCGTCCGGAAAATGGCCCGCAGAGTTTTACTTTTACGCGGGCGGAACGCCCGCCATTATGGAAGAAGTCAAATCACTTTTGAATCTTGACGCGCTGACCGTAACGGGAAAGACCCTGGGCGAAAACCTCGAAGATATTAAAAAGAGCGGCTTCTATGAGAACTGCAATGAACGCCTGAAAAAATACGGACTTTCAAAAGAGGATATTATCCGCCCCTTCTCGAACCCGATTAGCGCTATGGGGGCGCTCGCCGTATTGAAAGGAAATCTCGCGCCAGAGGGGGCGGTGGTAAAACATTCGGCTCTGCCGCCTGAGATGCGGAAAGTCCGGCTCCGCGCCCGTCCGTTTGACTGCGAAGAGGATGCGATTGGCGCGGTGATCACCGGCAAGATACATCCCGGGGACGCGGTGATCATCCGGTACGAGGGTCCCAAAGGCAGCGGAATGCCGGAAATGTTTTATACAACCGAAGCAATTGTCTCGGACGCCAGGCTCGCTTCCTCGGTTGCGCTGATTACCGACGGGCGGTTTTCCGGCGCGACGCGAGGTCCCGCCATCGGGCATGTTTCACCCGAAGCCGCTGACGGCGGTCCCATCGCGCTGGTGCGGGAAGGGGATGTCATTGAAATTGACATTGACCTGCGGAGTTTGAACATCATCGGCGCCGATGGAAAATATCTGTCCCCGGAAGAAATGGAAAAAACGCTTTCCCTGCGGAAAAAGGAATGGCAGCCGAAGCCGGTTAAGTACAGCAAAGGCATTTTGCGGGTATACGCGAAAAACGCCGTTTCCCCGATGAGGGGCGGATACCTCGAATGAGAGCCGAATCCCGGAAGGGGCGCGCAAGACTATTCCGGCTTCGCTTCGGCTTCACGTCCGGGATTCAGCCTGATAATTTTTTAAGGAGAACGTATGAATGTCATTTTTGAGCCAAGTGGGGAAAGACTCATTCTTTTTGCAGTTATCGGCATCGTTTTTTTGCTGTTGCTGATTATCAAATTCAAGTTGCAGCCGCTTCTTGCGATCCTTTTCGCCGCAGTGCTTATCGGCGTAGGCGTAGGCATGCCGCCGCAGATGATCATCGCGTCTATCAACAAAGGCATTGGGTTGACGTTGCAAAGCATCGCCTTGCTGGTGGGGCTGGGATCGATGTTTGGCGCGATTTTGGAACTTTCCGGCGGGGCCGAGGCGATTTCCACAACGCTGGTAAAGACTTTTGGTGAAAAGAAGTCGGTGTGGGCGCTTGGCGTCACCGGCCTTATCATCGCTATTCCCGTCTTTTTTGACGCAGGCTTGATAATCCTGATCCCGCTGGCTTTTGGGCTGGCCAAAAAGACGGGAAAATCCACCCTGCTTTACGGCGTCCCGCTTTTGGGAGGTCTTGCCGTAGGTCACGCTTTTATTCCGCCTACGCCCGGACCGATTTTGGTGTCCGCGATGTTAAACGCCGATTTGGGATTGGTTATCGGAGTGGGAGTTGTTGTAGGAATTATCGCCATGATTGTGGGCGGTGTTGTTTGGGGTTCGTATGTTGGCAATAAATATATCATTCCCGTACCTGAACACGCGCTGGCGACAATGGATCTATCCAAAGAGGGAAAAAAAATGCCGTCTTTCAGCACCGTGGTGGCGATCATTTTAACGCCGCTTTTGCTGATACTGCTAAACACGGCGTCCGGCGCGTTGATTAACAACGGCGTTGAAGCGTTAAAGCCGGCGCAGCCTATCCTTTCGTTTGTGGGAACGCCGTTTATCGCGCTGACAATCGCCACACTGCTGGCTCTTGTTTTGCTTGGCGTAAAAAACAGGTACAGTCTGTCCGAGCTGGAGAAAGTGATGACAAAATCACTGGAGCCAGCCGGTATCATTCTGCTTGTTACCGCAGGCGGCGGCGTGCTTCGCTACATGCTTGAAGATTCCGGCATCGGCAAGGTGGTGGGCGATTTTGTGGCGGCTAACAATATGCCGGTGATTGTGGTCGCCTTCGTCGTCGCGCTTGCGGTGCGCATTTCCGTGGGTTCGGCGACTGTCGCCATGACAATGGCAGCCGGAATTATTGCCGCCATGCCCGGAGTCTCCGCATTGTCGCAAATAGACACAGCCTGTATCGTTATGGCCGTCGCCGGAGGTTCCACTTGTGCAAGCCATGTCAACGATTCGGGTTTCTGGCTGGTCAAGTCGCTTTTTGATATTGATGAAAAGCTCACCTTCAAGACATGGACGGTGATGGAAACGCTTGTCGGCGCGACTGGTTTTATCATGGCCTGCATCATTTCCGTCATTTTTTAATCGCTATGGAGTTTAATTCCCCGCCCTTGCGGACGTAAACCTGGAGGTGCGGGGGATTTGAAACCTTCAATGCCTCGCCGCTTGCGGCGGGGATTATTTATTCTTGTGTGAAAACAAGGGACGCTTTCAAAACTCCAGCTTTGAAACTGGCTCTTGTTTGTCTAAAAACGCCGCATTTTTCTGATTGGTTCTTCCAACCTTTTTATTCATAAAATCTTGAGATGATCTTTCAAAAGCGTTGACTGCCACGCGCGCGTTTGCCCTGCCGACAGCCGCAGAATCAATCGCTTGCAATCTTTTTTGTTTCATAATAAAAGATTGGGCGAAAATCAACGCGCCCG
>JAISCC010000052.1 GCA_031265845.1 Treponema sp. | reverse complement strand
GAAACCATATTCCGCTCAAAAAATTCCCGTATATCTTCATCAGGGCAGCGTTTTGATCTGTCCACGGCGTCGTCAAGTTTTTCGATCAAGCCTTCAACAGCCAGTACAAACGGATCGGTTTCATCAAAGTCATAGTCATAATACTTTCTCCCGTCCACCCGCCCTCCAATAAAGACAGGTCTCGCCGACAGCGCGGCGACGGCGTTTCGACGGCCATTTCCTGGAACAGCAAGCCTTATTAGGGCTGTCAAGCCTTCCATGACGGCAGGTTCCACAGTCAATCGTCTTGTCATCCATTCAAAACTCCTTCGCGGCTCATAAGCCGCGGCTAGAAGGGCAATTTCTTGAAGCCGTCGTTCAGCGGCTCTTCCCTCTTTTCCAGATCACATTCGCCAACGACATCAGCTTTCGTCCAGAACTCGACATGATCGGCGACGATGAAGACTTTAGCGTGAAATCTGCCGTCATCTCCATCCCAGCGCTCCTGCTTGAGGCGGCCGACCACCCTGACCGCGCCCATTTTGCGACCGAGATCGCGGCATCGCTCCGCCAACTTCCCTCGTGTCTCAACATCGAAAAAGCTGACTTCTTTTTCAAGTCCGCCCT
The DNA here is from genome assembly GCA_031265845.1 of Treponema sp. Taxonomy (GTDB): domain Bacteria; phylum Spirochaetota; class Spirochaetia; order Treponematales; family Breznakiellaceae; genus JAIRKH01. Next base: position 2,194 of record JAISCC010000052.1, on the reverse strand, counting down.
CACTCTTGTAAGAATGATTGGACGCTATTGTAAACGTACAAACCGGACCTCCTTCGGGAGCCGTCCGAAACTGAGGCTCTCTTGTCAGACAGCCGTCTATCAAAGAGGAAATAGCGGACATCATGGCGAATGACATAATAAAGCGAGAGATAATTGATTCAGAGAAATAAAAAAAGGCGAAGAAAGACATTGAAAAAAGATATAAAAAAATAGAGAAGGCAAAAGAAAAAGATAAAGAACAGGCGGAAGCCAATAACAAAGACGATTCAACCGAGACTTGATTATTAAAGAAATCCCCGCCCAAAAAGACAGGCGGCGCGGAATCCGGCTTTCCGCTGGAGCCTATACCCGCAAGTTTTGAGGAAAAAAGGACTGCTGGGTAGCGGACGGCATTATTTAACCGAAGACATGGTGGAAAAGACGGTAGCCGGAGAAAAGACAAAAAAGACTTGACAAACAATACGGATTAGTATTACAATAAAGCATAACAATAAGAGAAATAGAGTTTGACCCTGACAAAGCCGAGAAAAATTGGAAAGAGCATAGAGTTAGGCTAGAAACCGCCGCGCTTGTATTCGTCGACCCCATGCGGCTTAAACGTATGGATGACAGCGAAGGCGACACGTCCGGTGAGGAACGATGGCAGACTTTGGGTAAGGTCGGCGAAGTCTTATTTGTTGTCTACACGGAACGCGGAGAGAAAACGCGCTTAATATCAGCGAGACCTGCTAACCGGCGGGAAAAGAGGAGCTATTATGGCAATGACAACGATAACTATAAAGGCTGGACAAAAGCCAACTAAAGAACAATTAAAAGAAATCCACGAGGCGGCGAAACTGCCAATCAACTACACCGCCGATTGCCCTGCGTCCACGCCGGAGGCGCTGGCGGAGTTTGCGGCGATGGCCAGGGAGATCAGGAAGAACCGAAGGAATCCCGCCCCGGTGGTCGCTCTTCGGCTCAAGCCCGATGTCCTTTCAAAATACAAGGCGTTGGGCAAGGGCTATACCGGCGTAATGGCGGACGTTTTGAAATACGCCGCGGACAACCCTGACATACTTTCTAAAATGACCAGAGATCTATGAAGGCGCCCGAAAAAGGGGAGCGGGCGGCCGGCTAGGCGGTCGCTGGGAAGACGGCGTGTGGAGACCGCCGCAAGGCTTCTGGGAAAACAGGCAGGCTGGAGGAATTTTCCTCCGCATACGCAAAGATTTCTAATTCAAAAATATTGACATTTAAAGAAAAGATGAGTAATTAGTGAGTAATAATGAGACATATTATTGTTGACAAAAGTTTGAGAAAGCGTGATAATAAGGGCATGAGGTTGTTATGAATTATTTTAATGAGTTGATGGTTGACTTGAATGACGAGGCTTTTTTCCCGTCAGACATTTACGAGCGGACAAAGCGCAATCCAAATCTAGTTCTGTCTGAACTCTGCTCTTTATCCGACGGGTCGCTTGACGAATACGCGGATGAACTTTCTGAAAAGATACTAGAGGCGTTGGAAGGATAAAGGGGAATATGTGTATGGCGTCTTTAGACGAGCTTTTTCCGAACCGCGTTGATTGTTACTTGGCGTTGTTTCAGGACGCTGTTTACGAACATGACAATCAACTTAATTATTCTTATGACCAAGGCGCATTCAAAGGAGAGATAGAGCGGCCGTCGTGCAAACAGCGGCCGGCATGGCCGATATTGTATACGCTAATTTAACGAAGCGGAATGAAAGGCTGAAATCGTGCGAATCGCACGTTGATTATGTTTCGTTGCTTGCGGTTCTCACCCGTTATTCACGCGATGTTTACGGCTTTCGCAGGATAAGCGCGAAAATGCGGGATATAGGCTCTAATCTTGAGCAAGTCCAGAGGGACGAACTTGAAAAAATTATACTTGACGGCGCGACCGAGTTCAAAGAATATCTTTTCCCAAGCGGAGGGGAGAAAAAATAATCATAACCCTACTTCAGGAATAGCGTCCACCGCCGTCCTGCGTAGCTTGTCAGTAACCTTTGCGTATTTTGTAACATTGGAAATACTCTTATGGCCGAGTAGTTTTGCAACGGTGTAAATATCCGCGCCGTTCTCCAAGGCCAGCGTTGCAAATGTTCTCCGTGAAGTGTGCCAGCCGATGGTCTTTTTTATTTTCGCATTCTCCGCCCATTTTTTGAGATGGATATAGCTTGTGCGCCGAGT
>JAISCC010000037.1 GCA_031265845.1 Treponema sp. | reverse complement strand
TACAACGAGGGCTTGCGGCGGTTTGTGGATGTTTCGGGCGGGGTGCGGGCGTTTCTTAATTCGATATGCTCCGGCCTTGAAATGCCCTGGATGCTCCGCGATATGCCGGATGCTAAAATCATCGAACTGCTGAAAAGCCGTTGCGGTATTGAAGACAAGATCACCGCCATTGACACCGGTATAAAGGAAAAAGAAACCCTGCGTACCGAGATTGGCCGCGATAAGAAAAAGCTGGGCGATCCCGAATCGCGGGAGCCGAAAGTAGAGGATCGGATTAAACAGCCTGATCCCATTGACGGCATAAAAGCGGAGCGGCAAAAGGCAGCGGATCAAATCGCATGGCGCAAGGCGCAGTTTGAAGAAGCAAATGAGCATTTGCGGAAAAATTGCACATTCCAAACCCTTGACCAGTTAAAAGAGTACAAAAAATTGGTTGACGAAGCGGAAACCGCCATGATGTCCGTGCTTGCATCAAGGGAAGCCCGCGAAAAGAAGGCTTACACGCAGGCCGATGTTGATGGTTTCGACAAAGAGCTTTCGGCGTGGATTGAACTTAAACAGAAAGCCGACACCTACGCGAAATACCTTGCCGACAAAGCGGAATGGGACCGGCTTTCTACCCTTTACGACAAATTAACCGCTGAAATCGACATTCTCCGCGATAACCGCAAAAAGGTATTGCAGGATATGAAGCTCGGCGTGAAGGGGCTGGAAATCCGTGAGGACAATCAGCTTTACCATAACGGCGCGGTGCGCGGTATCACCGACACGCAAAAATCATGCAACTGGAGTACGGCGGAATCCGTGCAGGTGTTTTTCGGGCTGGGGGCGCGTTTCGCGGGCGATCTGAAAGTGCTTTGCGTGGACAATGCCGAATCGCTGGACAAAAAAACTACGGAGGCGATCACGGCATGGGCGGAAAGCGCGGGTTTCCTTGTGATACTGCTTCGTGTCGCCGAGGTCCCTGAAACGCTGGAAGATGGGATTATATACGTCAAGGAAGGGGAGGTTTTGACAAAATGAGCGACAACAAATACAAGCTGTTTCGCAATTTCATGGTCAATGAGCTTGGCATTGGCAAGGACGACATCGAGGAATGGGCGAAACAAGCGGTAGCCGAAACCGTGGAAAAAATCGTCAGGCAAAAAAATTGGGATGATCTCATTGAGGAAAAAGTAAAAGCTCAATTCAGAGATACTTATACGACACAGAGAGCCATTAAAGACGCAATCGCAGAGGTAATAGAAAGGCGTTTAATCTTGGATGTCAAAATCAGAGAATAAATGGACAGGAGGGAAAAGCATGAACTTTGTAAAATTTGACGAATTGATGGTCAACCTTGACCGGGTTTCGGCTATCCGGCTCCGCCAAAACAAGAATGATGGCAGTTACCGGAATCAAGAAGAATTCCCCTATATCGCCGATCTTTTCGCCGGGGGCGACAAACCTTTTACCGTTCACCTCACATCAAAAATGGCGAATGAGTTAAACCGGTTTATCGCGGCAACGGAATTAAATGGAGGCCGCAGATGATAAGCGTCTGGTGCGACACCGAAACCACGGGCCTTGATCCCCGCGAATCCGGGGCTTTTGAGATTGCCATGCTGGTTTACGATGAGGCAAAGCTCCTTGACGAGAAGCTCTACCATTTAAATCCATTGAATGAAGAAATCCATTTTAGCGAGGAGGCGTATCAAATAAACGGAGTGAGCGAAGAAAAAATCCGCTCATACCCGCCTATGGAAAAGGTCGTGCCGGAAATTGTCGAACTGCTAAAAAAATACATTCCCCCGGAAAAATACGTGTTTGCTGGGTACAACTGCAATTTCGACTACGGACACCTCGGAGCGTTGTTTTTCCGCTGCGGCTTTAATATTGGCGATTACTTCAATGAGAAGTTTATTGATGTGTTGGAGCGCGTGAAAATGGCAAGGGAACAGGGTTTTTTAGTGTTGGATAAAAAATACAACAACAAGCTGGAGACCATCACAAAAGCCCTTGGAGCTACGCACCATGATGCGCATACGGCATTATCGGACATTAAGGCCACACGGCAGCTTTACGAAGCACTTTATCTTATATGGAGGAAGAAGAAATGAAGACAGACGGATCGGATCAGAACACAAAAGGGCAAGCCAACGGAAACGGTAACGGAAAACCCATGAGTGATGAGGAACGGATGCGGCGAACCCTGCAAACCCAGATTACCGGGATGGCAAAGGAATTTGAACGCGCATTGCCGGGGAAAATCGGCGTCGAGCGCATGATGCGGATCGTAATGACGGCGATTCTCAAAACACCCGCGCTTGCTATGTGCGAGCCGACAACTTTTTTTGGGGCATTGTTGCAAGCGCTCCAGCTTGGCCTTGAGGTCAATACTCCGCTGGGTCAAGCCTACCTGATACCACGCAAAAAAAATGACAAAAACGGCAAATTCCTCTATTGGGAGTGCAATTTTCAGCTGGGCTATCAGGGCTTGTTGGAACTTTGCTATCGCTCTAAACAATATGAGATGATTTCGGCGCGGATTATTTATGAAGGGGACGATTTTGAGTATGAATACGGCTCGCGTCAATATCTACGACACACACCGCGCTACACCTCCGAAAAGCCAACTTTTGCCTATGGTTATTATAAACTCAAAGATGGCGGAGAAGATTTTGTAGTATGGAAGTACGAAAATGCCCTTAAACACGGGGAGGAATTTTCGGATGCTTTCAATTCAAAGTGGGCTCCCTGGCAAAAACACGCCGAAACGCAGGAAGCGATGGTACGCAAAACTATGTTAAAACAAGTTTTGAAGTTTGCCCCAAAATCGGTAGAGCTTGCCGAGGCTTCAACCGCAGATGACCATGCTCTTCTTGCGGAAAAGTACGAGGATGCGGGAAATGTCAAACTACGCTTTGACGTGAAACAGATAGAAGCCCCGGATCAGGAAGCCCAAGAATTCATGAATCAGGTAAACCGCGCCGGTAACGGACAGCTGGAAAAAGAGACTGTTCCCGCTACTGGTCCAAGCGCAACCACGCCGCAGCAGACACAAGCGGCGGCAACCACGGAAGGCACTATGCCCGCGCAACCAAAAGAGGCAGCCGCTGGAATTGCGCCGCAGGGCGGCAACACCGGGACGGCGGTGCGGGCTGATGCCGCACACGGGATCGGAAAAGGCAAGGATCAGCTTTTCGGGGCCGATGAAGATGCCGCCATGCAAGAAGCGTATGAACGGCACATGGCCGGAACACCGGGGCCGGACTTTGGGAACTAAGGAGTAGCTATGACAACTGAATTGAAACCGTGTCCGTTTTGCGGTGAAAAGGTATTTTCGGTACACGAAATTTGTAACGGTTTTAACCAAATCGTATGCTGGGAATTCTCGTGCGGCAATGAAGTCTGCGGTACGAAAACAGCTATTTACATCAAAGAGAGGGATATGGCAATCGCCGCATGGAATAAACGAGCAGCACAGGGAGAGAAAATCTGAAATGAATAAGGTCAGACTGCCGGTACAGGCCGCTTTGTGGAAACATCCGAAAAATAATGAGGAGAATTATGCACTCCTCAAGGCGACCTCCAAAAAGAATGAGCTTTTGCTTTTGCAACTCTTTTCAACAAAAAAAGAATGGGAGTTGCGGAATCAGCGTGAATTCTTTTTGACCGTTACCCTTGAATTGCCCTACCAACGGCGCACATTCAAGCAAAACGCGGTGGTCTGGAAGCTGGTAACGGCGATTTTTGAAAGCATGGAGGGGCGGCTTCCCGATGAGGAGGAAAAATACAATATGTATCTTGACCTCCTGGAAGTCTACGCCGACCGGGCGCCGAACAAAATCAGCGGTGGAACCCGCCCCGTCCATATCTCTGAATCGAACTCTTTAGAAGGAAGCAATTTTATTGACGGACTTCTTTATCACCTTGCCACAGAGTGCGCTTTATCCT
>JAISCC010000034.1 GCA_031265845.1 Treponema sp. | reverse complement strand
GTCAAGCGGGAACTCAATGACATGAGGGAGATAGACAGACATCTGAAACGCATGGAGCTTATACGGAAGCATCCGCCGGCGGAAGTGGCGGGCAAAAAGCTGTTGGGGGCGATGGCGGGCGGCGTTGTCGACGGCGACGTCCAGCGATACGCCTACGAAAGCGGCTTTTATGTGCTTGAGCTGAGCGGCGAGACGGTTCGGCTTGCTCCGCCGCCGGAGGGCTTTGCGCCAAAGCAGTGGTGAAGATGCGGGGGAACAGTCCGGCGATGCGGCGCGGCTTGCCAAGCGCCCCGAATAGAATTAAGAAACAGTGAAGCGCATTGACTCTGTCCAGACTCTCGCCGCGATCCTGTCCTTGACGCGGCGAAACTCCGTGAAGACTATTACGCCGCATCCGCTGACAACGCCGAAAATATAAAAACAGCCTCTGGTTGCTGCGGCGTCCTCTTGACGCATCAGCAATAATAGATGATAATACTTCTTAAACCGCGTTCTAGACCGGTTTGATCCGCAATTAGTTCCAAATATTTGATACGGAACACAAAGGGGCGTCCCATGGGTGGAAAAATTCTTATTATAGGCGGCGGTTACGCAGGCATCGCCGCAGCCAAGAAATTGGCGGCTAAATTCAAGAAACAGGATGATATTGCCATTACGGTGGTGGATAAGCAGCCGTTTCATACGTTAATGACCGAGTTGCACGAGGTTGCGGGGCGTCGCGTTGAACCCGCCTCGGTGCGAATCCCGTATTCCAAGATTTTCAGCGCGTCAAAAGTCACGGTGAAGCTGGATGCCATCACGTCCATTGATTTTAAGAAGAAACAAGCGGCGTCCGAAACCGCTTCGTATCCCTATGATTACCTTATTCTGGGCGCGGGCGCCGAGCCTGAATTCTTCGGCATACCGGGCGTTAAGGAAAACAGTTTCACGCTGTGGTCGTACGATGACGCGATGAAGCTCCGGTTCCACCTTGACGCTGTTTTTGAGAAAGCCGTAGCCGAGCCGGATCCGGAAAAACAGAAGAAGGCGCTCACCTTTGTTGTCGCCGGCGCCGGATTCACCGGCATTGAGATGGCGGGCGAATTGCTTGAGTGGCGCGATGAGATGTGTCAAAAGTGGCTTATCGACAAGAGCAAGGTGCGCATCGTTATTGTAGAAGCCATGCCGTCTATCCTCCCCATATTTGAAAAGGACCTTGCCGGCAAGATCGAGGCGTACCTCAAGAAGCATGATGTGGAGTTGATGACGGGTACCGCCATAACCGGCGCCGAGCCGGGCGTTGTGAAACTCAAGACGGGCGCGGCGCTTGAGACATCCACGTTTATCTGGACAGCCGGCGTTACGGGCAACGGCTTCGCCGATTCCCTGGGCTTGAGCGCGGGACCCTTTGGCAAGAATCCGCCTGATCCCTCAAAAAAGAACCGGAAGGGGCGGCTCCTTGTCACCAACGAGATGCGTTCCGTTGATTACCCTGACGTATTCGCGGTGGGAGACAACCTCTGGTTCATCGAAGACGGGAAGCCGTTGCCGCAGATCGTGGAAACCGCCATACAGACCGGAGCGACTGCGGCCGAAAACATCATCGCGGATATTGAAGGGAAACCCGCGAAGCAATTTAAATCGGATTATCACGGCTTCATGGTGTCGGTGGGCGGCAAATACGCGGTTTCCAACGCTATGGGCATCAAGCTGTCCGGTATTTTCGCCCAGGCTATGAAACATTTTGTGAATCTGCATTACCTTATCGGAATCGCGGGCATAAACCAGTGCTGGGAATACATCAAGCATGAGTTTTTGGATATTGAAACCCATCGTTCTTTTGTGCGGGGCTTTGGCGCGTATAAGTCGCGGGGCTACTGGGCGTTGCCGTTGCGCCTGTGGGTCGGGCTTATGTGGGTGTTTGAAGGCGTCAACAAGATCGGCGAGGGGTGGCTTGCGTGGAGTAGCGGTTCCAAGTCAACGTGGATGTTCTCATCGTGGATAATTCAGGCGGGTTCGGACGCGGCGCAGGCGGGAGATGCGGCGACTGCGGCGAGCGGGGCTGTCACTGCGGCGTCAGGCGCCGCTGACGCGGTGAGCGCCGCGTCTGGAGCGGTGGATGCGGCGGCTGGCGCAGTTGGCGCGGCGGCGTCCCAATTCAAAGCCGTGTGGGATCTTACAAATCCCATTTTTGATTCGCAGGGCGCGGTCGCCACATGGTTCAGGACAACGTTTATGGACGGCATTATGTCCTACATACCGTTTCAAGGCTTCCAGTTAATGGTGGTTTTGGTGGAAATCGCCATTGGGCTTTGCATGATCGGCGGTCTTTTCACCTGGCTTGCGGGCGCGATCTCCATAGCCATGTGCCTTGTCTTCACCTTGTCCGGCATGTTTGAGTGGTACAAGGTCTGGTTTATTTTCACCGGTTTCCTGCTTTTAGGCGGCGCGGGACGCGCATTTGGTCTTGATTGCTGGGTGATCCCTTTCTTCAAGAAGTGGTGGAATGGAACCTACATCGCCAGAAAATTCTATTTGTATTTTGACGGCAACTCAAAATAACCTTTGAGTGAATATCAACGGTTGAAAAGCAGGGAGGGGAGAAAGACATCCGCATCTTTAGATGCGCCGCATGCCTTCTCTCCTCCGGCTTTCGGCAATGAGAACAACGTGAATATATTTTGGCAGGAATTTCCCGCAATAACGGAATCGCTTGAAAAAGTTTCCGCCATCATACAAGATGTGTGCGCCTCGCGGAATCCCATTATTAATGAAGGGGTGTCCGCGCTGTTTGACGGCAAGGGCAAACTCCTTCGACCGGGCATCCTGCTTATCGCCGCGCATTTCGGCAAGAAGCGGGAAAAACACCTCAAACTCGCCGCATGTCTTGAAATGCTCCACATGGCGACCCTGGTTCACGACGATGTGATCGATGATTCCCCTTTGAGGCGCGGCGCGCCGGCGGCGCATGTACGGTTTGGGAAGCGGGACGCGGTTCTGATAGGCGATTACCTCTTGTCGCGGTGCTTTCTCCTCGTTGCGGAATACACTTCCGCAACGAATGCGATCAACCTCGGGAAACTCCTCTCCCGCATGTGCGCCATGGAAATAGAGCAGAATGCGGATCGGTTTTCCTCGGACATGAATCTGCGCCGGTACCTCAAGAAGATCATGGGCAAGTCCGCCATTTTGTTTTCTCTCGCCTGCCATGTGGGAGGCGACGAGGCGAAAGCGCCCAAACACATAACGGAGCGGTTGCGCCGCGCGGGGTACAACATCGGCATGGCGTTTCAGATCATTGACGATATTCTTGACTATTCGGGCGATGCCGGCGCGGTGCGCAAACCGCTTGGCAACGATATAAAAGAAGGGTTTGTCACGCTGCCGCTTATCTGCGCCGTGAGGCGGGATGCGTCGGGCGCTTTGAGATCTTTTTTTTCAGAACCCACCTTCACGGTGGACGATCCCGGCGCGATCATCAAGTTGGCGCGTGAAAACGGCGGCATTGAAGGAGCGCGTTCCTTTGCTGAAACCTACACGAATCGCGCCATGCGGGAAATTGCGCGGCTTCCGAATGGCGCGGCGCGGGACATGTTTGAAAAACTGGCGCTTAAACTGCTGGGACGGGACCGATAGCCGGTGAGGTGGAGTTCTATCCGCGTTTCGCCGGAGAATTGCCGTTTAATTTTTATAAAGAGGCTTAACTTTTTTATAAATGTGGCGAATTTGCAAAATTTTGAAAAACCTTCTTGACTACAAATGTAAAAATAGATATAATAACTGAAAATTTTATATTATTGCGAATGAAATCTATATAGATTATCTGTATGGATTTCTACGGGAAAAATTTGTTTTTGGAAAATTTGCTTTTTAACAATTTCAAAACTAGCGCGAATTGCGCCGAGAGTTATAAAGATATCGTCTGTTTTTTTGCCGCTCTTGCATTTCTCACATATACAGTGATCTTTCTTTTATATTTTTCCATGTATGGGTATCTCTTTTTCCCGAAGACATCTTTGGGGGAATGGAACCGTCTGCGGTTTGCAGGCGTAAATAAAAGCGCGCCCGGCGTTTCCGGGTGAAGGAATATCTTAATGGCTAAGAAATTGTATATTGGTAATCTTGCCTATAATACGACCGAGGATGGTCTTCGCACCCTCTTTTCACAGTTTGGGAGCGTAGTATCCGCCAAGATCATTTTTGATCGTGACACAGGCAATTCCAAGGGCTTCGGCTTTGTCGAATTGGAAACTGATGAGGAAGCCGCCGCCGCTATTGCTGGCGTCAATGGACGGGAGTTTGACGGGCGGCAGATCAGGGTTAATGAAGCCATGGAAAAGGCGCCGGGCGAACGTAAAACGCGCGGCAATTGGTAATCGCCCTATAAAAGGAGGAGGGCGCCGGTTTCACTGCGGCTTCACTGTCGTGGTGAAACCGGTTTTTTTATGAAAACACTTATCGCTTACTATTCATACGATGGAAACGCCGCGTTGGCGGCTGATGTCATCAAACAAAAACTGTGTGATTCTTCAAACGCCCAGCGCCCTGAAGAGGTGGATGTATTTCGCATTGAGGTTGAGCATGAGCGGCGCTTCAAGGGTTTTTTCAAGTATATGTGGGGTGTGAAGCAGATTATTTCAAAAAAAATGCCGGTATTGAAGCCGTACGCCATAGATTTTGACCAGTACGATCTCTTGATATTCGGCTCTCCGGTGTGGGCGTCTTCTCCTGCGCCCGCGATAATCGCGTTTTTACAACAACTTCCGGTTGTTGGCAAGAAAACAGCGGTCTTCTGTTGTTGCGCAGGAAACAAGGGGCGGAGCCTTGACAGCATGAAATCTTGCCTTTCCAAAAACACCGTTGCCGGTGAAATAGCTTTTATAAACTCCTTGCGACAGGATAAAAAAGAATTCGCGGATGCGGTTGGCGCGTGGGTTGAACAACTTGCCTTGTCCGGCGCTGAACGCCGGTGACGCTCTCTGATATTATCATTGTTCTTGTCCGTCCCGAAGAATCCGGCAATGTGGGCGCGGTGTGCCGCGCTATGAAGAACTGCGGTCTTTCGCGCCTGCGGCTTGTGAATCCCGCTGAACTGCACGAAGGAACGATCCGCGCCCGCGCCGTACACGCCGAAGATGTGTGGCTCAACGCCGGGCGGTTCGCCTCCCTTGAAGAAGCGATTGCGGATTGCTCTCTAGTCATCGGGACCACGCGGCGGCGGGGACACAAGCGCAAGTCCGTCACCACGCCTCCTGATGAAGCCGCCCTCTTTCTGAAAAACCGCGAGGGAAACGCCGCCTTGCTTTTCGGCAATGAGCGTACCGGACTTGAAGACCGGGAGCTTGCTGTTTGCTCTCTCGCTTCACATATTCCCGCATCCAACGCTTTTCCCTCGTTCAACCTTTCCCACGCGGTTCAGATATACGGATATGAGTTATTCAAGGCGCTTTCAGATGTCCAGTTCGTCGCCGGACAATGGACGCCTATGAGCAAAGGGCAAATTGACGTATTGGCGCACTCCGTGACGAATGCGCTTGAAAGTCTTGGGTTTTACAAGCAACGAGGCAGGGACTATCAGGAGCGGTTTTTCCGCGATGTCTTTTCCCGCGCCGGACTTTCAGAACAGGAGGGTGGGTATATGGCGGACATTTTTACGAAAGCGGCGCGGCTGGCAATGAACGCTCGTACAGCCGAATGAGTCTGGTTCAGCGGCTGGCGGGCTGGCGTTTGGCAAAACAATGCGCTTGACAAATGATGCGCAATATATTAGCGTAATATTTTGAGCGCCTGTTACAGGCTCCCGGCTATTCCAGAGTTCACTATGCCCGGATACGTAGACGTTGTTTTCGACATTCCAGCACATTCCTCATTCACCTATCGAATTGACGATAAAGGCGCCGCCTGCGCGGGCAAGCGGGTGATGGCGCCGTTTGGCCGCCGCAACGCGCTCGGCTTTGTAGTGGGCGAGCGGGACGCTCCTCCGCCTGGACTTGAAGAAAAAGCCGTGAAATCCATAAGCCGCGTTGTTGACAAGGAAACGACCTTCGGCACACGTGACATTGAGCTTGCCGAATGGATATCCGGCTATTATCTGTGCAGTCTTGGAGAGGCGCTTGCCGCCATGCTTCCCTCCGGCAAAAAAACCGGCGATTATCCTTCGTTTTCCAGCGATGAGATGACAGCCGCCACGCTTTCCCTTTCCGAAGAACAGGATGCGGCTTTAACGGCAATCACGGCGCGGGATGCGTTTCAAACGCCGTTTGAAACCCAATTTCCACGCTTTCCGCTGTTTTACCTGTACGGTGTCACCGGTTCCGGCAAGACCGAGGTGTTCCTCCGGGCGGCTGAGGCTATGCTGAAAGAAGGCAAGTCCATCATCTATCTGGCGCCGGAAATCAGTCTTACCATGCAGACCGCCGAGGCTGTCGGCAAGCGATTTCACGGCATTGCGACTACGTTCCATTCAGGCATGAGTCCAGCGGCGCGTTTCACAGAATGGATGAAGATACGCAGAGGAGACATCCGCATCGTGGTTGGACCCAGAAGCGCCATTTTTGCGCCTGTACAGAATTTGGGGCTTATCATCATTGACGAGGAACACGACGGCTCCTACAAGAACGGCAATACGCCGCGTTACCACGCCCGGCAGGTCGCCATGCGGCGGTGCAAGATGGAACATGCGCGGCTGGTTATGGGTTCCGCAACGCCATCTGTGGAAGCGTGGCGGCTCATGCTGGCGCCGGTGGCGCGAGAGGAAGCTGTCGGCTATGCCGCCGGCATCACGCGGCTTGACCTTACCAAGCGGCTCTCCGGCGGCACGACGCCTGAAATCAAGATCGTCGCCCTTGATCATGTGGACGGCTGCCTCACCGGAACGTTAAAAGAAGAAATCCGTAAAACCGCCGCAATGAACCGGCAAACGATCCTGTTTTTGAACCGGCGCGGCTTCGCCTATTTCTACCATTGCCCGGATTGCGGGTTTGAGCTCGCCTGCAAGCATTGTTCGGTTTCTCTCACCTTTCACAAGGCGCGGAACCGCGTGGTCTGCCATTACTGCGGCTATAACGAGGCGCCGCCCGCCTCCTGCCCCCAATGCGGCTCCTTGAGCGCCGGGTATGTTGGTTTCGGCACCGAGTCAATAGAAGAGGAAGTCCGCCGCACCTTTCCGGATCTCCGCGTCAGGCGGGCGGACGCGGATACAATGAGCAGCGGCAAAAACCTCAAGGAGACGTTGGAGGATTTCAGGAACGGCGAATTCGACATACTGCTCGGCACCCAAATGGTGGCGAAAGGCTTGAACTTCCCCGGCGTACGCCTTGTCGGTGTGGTGTTGGCTGACACCGGGCTGCACATACCGGATTTCCGGTCCGCCGAGCGCACATTTTCCCTTATCGTACAGGTTGCCGGACGTTCGGGGCGCTACTTCCCTGACGGCATGGTCATCGTGCAAACTCTGCGCCCCGCAGACCCAATCATCACGAGGGCGTGCGCCCTGGATGTAGAAGGCTTCTTTACCGCAGAAATAGCCCAGCGCAAGCCGCTCAACTTTCCGCCCTGGACAAGGCTGATACGCTTCACCGTGCGTTCAAAAGACGGCTTGCGCGCCGACAGGGCCATTAAACGGCTCGCCTCAATTTTACAGCCCCTCCTGCCGCACGACGCCGACATGCTTGGCCCCGCCGAATGTCCCATCGGGCTTATCGCGGAAAACTATCGGCGCCACATCCTTGCGCGGGGAAAAACCATGTCCACGCTCCACGCGGCGGCGCGCGCGGCGGTTCCGCTGTACGACAAAGGCAAGGACAGCGGCGTGTATCTGGAAGTTGATGTGGATCCGGTGAGTTTGTTGTAACTACCTTATCATGAGCTTCCGCAGATTATGATACGTAAACGGGCATAAATCAAGCGGAGAAGCGTACATGAGGACGAGCGCAAGAGCTTTTAGCCCTGTTTTTAACCCGTAGCGTTTGACGATCAACAATAAGATATGAGCGTAAGTACACCGGTAAAAGAAACAGCGGTTTTCTATCAAAAGCCGGTTTACTTTTAGCCGTTGCGTTAGACGGTCAAAATCTTTCTCGCGATTGTAACTTCTTTCGGTACTGTCCTTCTTTATATGGTAAATATATACCTCGTGATCATCGGCGGCTATTGCCGAGGACTTCATTCCAGCGGACACATAAAAGAAAGCGTCATTTGCCGCCCGGGTCTCTTCGAATCTGATGGTTTTTTCTTTTATAAAGTCATGTGAAAATAGCTTTGCCCACGGTTCCCAAAACCACGAAATCAATTTTTTTCCGCTATTCTTCGCAGAACGGGCATTATACTCTTGAATAACTTCATCACGGTATTTTTTATATAAAGAAATTTTTTTTATTGTTTTCTGATTGACGCCGTCTCCGGCGGCGATAGAATGGGTAAAAAAAACAATGTCATAACCGCTGTCGCTATAGGCGTCAAAAACGGAAAAGGCGTCTTCTGTAAAAGAATCATCCGCATCTGCGAAAAGCAGCCATTTTCCGCCCGCACTGTCCAAGCCGACATTCCGCGCAGCCCCGCCGCCTTTATTAATTCCAGTTGATAGGACAAGATAGCCGCCCCATTTCTTTTTGAGGTTCTCTATTGTCTTAATGGAAACTGATGCGCTGCAATCATCAACAACAATGACTTGAATATCGTCTCGTTCCGGTATAGAGTTTAAACAGGCGGTTAATCCTTCGCTGTCATTGTAATGCGGTATTATCACTGAATATGTATACTGGGTCACCTTGAAATAAGCGCCGCCATGCTGCGGGGTTTCATCAAATAGATGCCGTTTGTGGGAATCGGATGCTCCATACCGGGCATGAGAATATCGTCCGGCGAGGGCAACGCCGTATCAATGGAGCGGAACCACTTCTTGCTTTTGGCGTCCGGTACGGTAAACGGCGACTGCTCGGCGCCTGAATTGAACATGATGAAAAAGTCGTTGTCATCGCGATCAGCAAGGTTGTTCGCTTTGCTGCCCTCAAGCCGCAACGCAAGGCAATATTCGAGCTTGTCCCACCCGGGCATATCGCCTTTTTCATCAAACCACGTAATATCGGGCGCGGAATTGTACCGTCCGTCTTTCCCGGTGAAGAATTCGGGCCTCATAAATCCCGGATGGCGCAACCGGAAGGCTATCAATTCTTTTACAAAGCGGAAAAGCCCGCTGTTTTTCTCCAGCAATGACCAGTCGTACCATGAAATTTCGTTATCCTGACAATAGGCGTTGTTGTTGCCCCGCTGGGTTCTGCCGAACTCGTCGCCGCCCAAAATCATGGGCGTCCCCAGAGAAAGCATCAGCGTGGTGAAGAAATTTTTCATCAGCCGCTCCCTCATCATGGAAACGGTTATATCGTTTGTGGGACCCTCAACGCCCGTGTTAAAGCTGTAATTGTTGCCGTTGCCGTCTCTGTTTTCCTCGCCGTTCTCTTCATTGTGTTTCCCGTCGTAGGAAACTAGATCGTTCATCGTAAAACCGTCATGGCTCGTGATAAAATTGATGGAATGGAAGGGTTTGCGTCCGTCTCTCAGATACAGATCGGAACTGCCGGAAAGCCGCGTCGCAAGATAACGGGCTTCAAACGGATCGCCGCGCCAGTACATCCGTACGTTGTCGCGGTACTTGTCGTTCCATTCCGCCCAGCGCCCGCCCGGAAACCAGCCCACCTGATATGCGCCGCCCGCGTCCCACGCCTCTGCGATGATCTTCGTGTGCCGTAAAATGGGGTCTTCCGCTATGTTTTCCAACACCGGGGGATTATCCATGACATTCCCCTTCTGATTTCGCCCTAAAATAGAGCCGAGATCGAAGCGGAATCCATCCACATGCATCTCAATGACCCAGTAGTGAAGGCAGTCCATGATGAGGTTGTGAACCACGGTGTTATTGCAGTTAACCGTATTGCCGCAACCGGAATAATTTTTGTAATAGCGTCTGTTTCCATCAAGAATATAATAAATGGAGTTGTCCAGTCCCCGGAAAGAATAGGTGGGTCCACACTCGTTGCCTTCCGCCGTGTGGTTGAACACCACATCAAGAATGACTTCAAGACCGGCTTTGTGAAGCTCCCGAACCATCTCTTTGAATTCACGCACATTGGCGCCAGGGGTTCTGTCCGAGGAATAGGAAATTTTTGGAGCGAAAAAACTCACTGTGGAATATCCCCAGTAGTTGGACAGCTTTTCTCCGGTTTCCGGGTTTTCGCGGTTGATTTCTTCCTCGTTAAATTCATGTATCGGAAGGAACTCTATACTGGTAACGCCAAGCTCTTTGAAGAAAGGAATTTTTTCAACAACGCCTTTATAGGTTCCCGGATGACACACCTTTGACGAAGCGTGCTTTGTAAGACCGCGTACATGAGTCTCGTAGATCACACTGAAACGCAGGGGATAATTCAGCGGTTGATCCCCCTGCCAGTCGAACGCGTCGTCAATGACGACGCACCGGGGAAGCGTGTAGATATTGTCTTTATAAGAAAAGGAAAGATCGAGCGCGGGATCGCCCGGATTGTACATATATGCGCCCTTTTCGTCCCAGTAAAGGGGATCGGTGATCGCCTTTGCATACGGATCAAGGAGCGCTTTGTACTGGTTGAAACGGAAGCCTTTTTCAGGTTGGAAGGGACCGTCGGCCTTGTAAAGGTACAACGCCCCTGCCTCAAGCCCCGGTATATGACAATGCCACACGTCGCCGGTACGATTTTTTTTCGGATCAAGAGACAAGCCCTTACAGGCGCTGTCGGGAGTGTCATTTTCGAAAAGCGCCAATGTTATCGCTTTGGCATGCCGCGAAAAAATAGAAAAATTCACCCCTGATTTGGTCAGTGTCGCGCCCATAGGCAAGGGGCTGCCTTTTTCAATAGTAAAATCACCAAAAGCCATGTCTATAGTATAGCATACCACAGGTGAAATAGCAAGCTGACTATATTGAAGGCTTTGAAAAGCAAATCTCTCATTTGACTTGTTCAAGCGCACAGTCTCGCTCAAAAAGCGCCGACGCCTGATTCCGCATAGCGCGGCGATCTTATATAAATATAAAAGAAAAACCCCGCCTTTCAGCGGGGTCTTATGATTGGGGCGCGGCGCGTTACAGTTTCCTTATCGTCACCACGCTGAATTTAATCGTTATCGTTCGCGTGGACGCCGCTTTGCTGTCTTTCTCCGCCGCGATGATGTTCAGCATGTTGGATTGATCCGCTTTGACATCCTTGCCGTCTCCGGTCGCCGTGATTTCAAAGGTGACGTCAAACGGCGCGTTCGCCTTTATATCCTTCCCAATTACAGGATACTCGGAAAGCACCTTCCACGAGTAAGCCGGAGCCGCGTTGTCCACCAACACGGCCTGTAGTATGGGGATGTCCCTGTCGGCCACTCCGGCGATGCGTATCTGGTATTTGTCGCCGGTCTTTATGGGCGCGGAAAACTGCTTTTTAAGCGACCCCTGGTTGTTGGACCCGCTCCCCCAGTCGTTATACGCCAACTTGAGTTGCACCGCTTGTTGGGACCACGCCCCAGCGACCACTCCAATAAAAAGAGCCGCCCCTACAATCAAAAACTTTTTCATACAAAACCTCCAAAGCCTCTATAATGTATATAGGTATAGCCATGCCATACCGCTAAACCGCCCGCCATGCGGATGGATGAAGCCGAAAAGAAAAAAGGAAAAGGATGTTTTCGTCTTTTTAGCGACGCTTGCGGGATCGCAGAGGTTTTGCGGCGCGTCCAAGAAGGTCTTGCGGAGCGCCGCGCAGAAACAGCGTCTGTGAAAAACACGGAGACGGTTGCAATGCTATCCGCCGGTTTGGTTGTATAGTGATTGTCATTCTTTTGGGTGTAAAAAGCTACTTCAAGACAATACGGGGGGGGGGGGGGGTATTTGCCGCGAATGCCGCCCATGTTGGCAACGGCATGACTATTCAAATAATATAACTTTTTCATTTTTGTTTGTACAATGCTCCTTTTGAAAGTTTTGATATTAATTAAAGATACTATATCCTTTTTGATTGATTGTCAAGCATGGTTTTTCAATATTTTTTAAGAAATCGCTCCATGCTGAAGACGTGTTAAATGGCAAGCGGTCGTTTTCGATGGGCTGTGAGTGTGAAATTGAGAAGTCTGGTGAAGGGTCCGCTTGCCATGGCTACGATTCCTTCCAGCGCAGAATCCGCTACAATCACTGCGCTATTGTCGACGCCGCGCGGGCTGGCGGCGTGGCAAGAATCCGTCTTGACGGCAAAGACCAGCCCGCTGGCTGCATATCCGGCGTTCACTTGGACAGCAGGGACGCTGTTCTCATAAATATATCACCCTCTGGGTAACCCAGGTGAGACCAAGTCCAAGATCAGGAGGTTAAGACTATGAAGTACAGCTTGGCAATGGCGTGAATATGGCGTTCCCGAAAGGATTTGTTCAGGCGTACGCTTCCATGAAGGAAAAAGCGGACAACATTGACAGGACACTCCAACGGCAAGGCTTTGCCTTGAGAAATGGCGCAAGCGGCAAGACGACTGACCGCGCGGAATCTGTTTTTTTCGCTCGTGAAACAGAGTTCAATGAATTCTCTCCGCCCTGAAGGGCGGAGGAGAGTGAAGGTTATCGCGGACTACGCGAAGGGCTTCCCCTGTGTGGACGTATTCGCAGAGGAATACACCAGCAAGGTTTTGGACATTGGCGGCAGCTACGGTTATTCCTTAAAAGAAATTCGCGCGTCAATGCGCACTGGAAAACGGCTTGACCAGCGCCGCGCCCTCACCGCCCGGAGCGCCATTGAGCGAGAGATCGAGCGCCCTTTGCATCGATCCCGATTGGGGAACCTACGGACTGCTGATCACCCCGGCATTACCGAAACACTCTCCCTGCGGATGGTACAGGCGGCTCAAAATCGTGGTCAACGAAATCCGTCGACCAGATTCTCCGCGATCTCAACGCCCTGATTGACGCGGTGGATGAAGTACATTAACAACAAATTGCGAACAATTCGCAGTATACTATAAATTTCCGGCTATTCTTATACGGATTCAGAAAAAATAAATAATAAAAGCAGAAAAATTATGTACCGCACTTAAAGAAAAACACCAAAAACTTTTAAAGGATCGTCGTTCTCGTGGCATTCAAATTTCTTGGGAAAACTCAAAAGCAAAAAATCGCGTTGAGCGCTTTTTAAAGAAGCGGATGAATTTTCTAATTTAAATGTGAACATTGTTGTGTGGGCGCTAATGACACAAACTACCGGGAAATGCCTCATGATCTTATCTCACAACACTCGGCGGACTTGACAACTGGTCTTTTGAAATGCCGGCGGGCTGTGATATACCGCTATTCCCATTCAATAGTGGCCGGCGGCTTGGAGGAAATATCGTACGTCACTCGTCCAATCTCTTTTACGGTGTTGGTGATCATGCCGGATATTTCGAGCAGGTCTTTCATGGGAAACCGGTACACATCGGCGGTCATGCCGTCGCTTGAAACAATGGCGCGCAGGACAAGCGCCCACCCGTATTTCCGGCTGTCTCCGGCGACTCCCACAGAGCGCACTGGCAACAACGCGGCGAACGCTTGCCACACTTCATCATACAGACTGCCCGTTCCATCAGGCGCCCGCCGTCTTTTCAACTCATCAATGAAAATCGCATCCGCCTCACGGAGAATATCACACTTTTCCCTGGTAACTTCACCCAAAATACGCACCGCAAGCCCTGGACCCGGAAATGGATGCCGCGTAACCACATCCTCATCAACGCCGAGCAATCTTCCCAGGGCGCGGACTTCGTCCTTGTAAAGTCTGTCAAGCGGCTCTATGATCTTGCCGGCATTCCGTTTGGCGTCAACCAGAGGGCTTCCCACATTGTGATGGCTTTTTATGAGACGCGCCTTTTTTCCAACGCCCTTTCCGCTCTCGATGAGGTCTGTATAAAGCGTGCCTTGCGCCAGAAAATACGATTCAGGCAATCCGAGCCGCGCGACTTCCCGCTCCTGAATGGTGATAAAAAGATCGCCGATTATCTTGCGCTTCGTTTCCGGCTCTTCTTTGCCCTTCAAGGCCGCGAGAAATTCCGTTTCCGCGTCGATGATATACAGATTTTTCGCGCCCAACTTTTCAAGAGTCTTCTTGACGCCCTGTGTTTCATTCTTGCGCATAAGCCCCGTGTCAATGTACATGAGATGCGCTTGTTCAGTGGGAAGCGTTTTAAGGAGCAACGCCCCCACCACCGTCGAATCAACGCCGCCGGAAATAAGGAGCAACACCGGATTATCGCCCGCCCTTGCGGAAAGCTCGGCGCGGACTTCCTCAACATACCGCTCCATTGTCCATTCTTTTTTGCAATGGCATACGCTGAACACAAACGCAGCCAGAATTTCGCTTCCACGCTCACAATGGCTCACTTCAGGGTGGAACTGCACTCCCACCCACGGCTTCTCTTGATGAAGCGCCACTGCGGGAAAACCGGACGCGCTCGTTCCCGCTTGCACAAAGCCGGGCGCGAGCCGAGTCAGAGTGTCGCCATGACTCATCCACGCGGTAAACCGCGCGCTAAACTGCAATGTAGAATCGGAGAGCGGCTCATAGGCGCGAGTTTCTTCACTGCCGCCGTTTTCAAGCAACTGGTCAAGCGATATCGCCGCATCAAAAGCCGCGAGAAATTGTCTGTGCGCTATTTTTTGCCCGTCGATCTGTATTTCAACCTCAACGCCTCCATATTCCATTTTCGCAAGCGGTTCGACAAGACCGCCCAGATCCGTTGTCATGCGCTGTAGTCCGTAGCAGACGCCGAGAAGCGGGATCCCGCACTCATATATCCGCTTGTCCGGCGCGATCCCTTCATCGTACACCGAGTCCGGCGATCCTGAGAGAATGACGCCTTTAACGCCGGTTAAAACCGCTTCGGTCAGTGGCGCGTCGCCCGCTATGATTTCGGTGTACACGCCGAATTCCCGAATCCTGCGCCCGATAAGCGCGGTTGTTTGACTTCCAAAGTCAAGAACAAGTATTTTTTCCGTTTTGTTCATCATATAAAGATTTCCTTTCAATAAACGCCGCCGCAATGGGATCCGTATGGGACGTTACACGCGCTTGAATCGCCGTCTGTTTGGCAAGACAAAATTTTTCTATGAACTACCCCGCCAATCGGCGTAGGAATTGAAACGCCTCAAAGGGGCGGGATATTAGACTCCTATCGAATAAAATCGCTTGTGAAATCTATTCAGCATAGCGTTGCGCTTCACTGTAAAACACTCTAAAATCTTCATTTCTTTTTTCACATTATATCCTAAATGCTCAATTATATCAAGCTGGCGCATTGCCTCATAAAAAAAGCGACCGAAAAGAGACTACGCCTCATTTTGAAAAAGCAGCCCAAATCAAGGCGAACTGTCCGGGAGCGTCAGATGCCGGAGGTAAAATGGGGTTGGCCATGAAAGAAAACAAGCGGTCGCCGGACAGGTCCGTTCCCGTCGCTTGCAAGCCGGACGGCAAGGCGGTCGAACTCAAGCCGTCAAAAAAAAACCGCCGACCGTGCCGGTAAAAAATCTACACCCGTGAGGCCGCCGCTTCTCTCCGTATGCGCCGCCATATATTTACGGAAGAAAACATGCGGCAATTGCTAGATTATTTTAATAGGTGTATATTTAGTTTGGAGCAAAACAGAGGTAGTGAAAAGAGTCCCTTTTTAAGGGAGGCTCAAACGAATTTTATATAAAGCTTGTAAAGTAGTTCCGCAAAACATGCAAGGTGTCAACATGCCGGGCCGTTTCAAGCGCCTTTTGACCCTCTTGTGCAATCAGGAAGTTTTTCATATAATGCCGCATGATGTTGCTAAAGCATCTATAATAGGAGGTTTTAGAATGGCAATACAAAAGAAAAAAGGCGTCTTTGACTTGCAGGCGAACAATACGACTGCGGGACGAGAAATTCTCGCGGGAATCACCACGTTCCTGACGCTCGCGTATATCTTGATGGTTAATCCAGATATACTCGGCGCCGCGGGCATGCCCAAGGAGGGCGTGTTTACGGCGACAGCGCTGGCGTCCGCGATAGCGACTCTGGTTATGGCGTTCGCCGCGAATTTGCCCGTAGCGCTTGCGCCCGGCATGGGACTCAATGCGTTTTTCGCCTTTTCCGTCGTTATCGGCATGGGCTATTCATGGCAACTCGCCCTGACCGCAGTGTTTTTCGAAGGCATTTTGTTTATTATCCTCTCATTGTTCAATGTTCGGGAAGCCATCATCAAGGCGATACCCGACAACTTGAAGAAGGCGGTCGCCGTAGGCATCGGTCTTTTCATAGCGCTCATCGGTTTTAAGAACGCGGGTATTGTGATAGGCGATCAGGCGACTCTGATAGCGTTGGGCGATTTGACATCCGGTTCCGCGCTGCTTGCAATCATCGGACTTGTCATCACCATCATCCTGTATGCGTGGAAGATTCCCGGCTCGATCCTCATCGGCATCCTTGCAACTACCGCCATAGGCATACCGCTTGGCGTCACCGACACGAGCGGCTTTAGCTCTCCGTTTAGCCTTCCAGCCGCGCCTTTGTTGTGGGAGTTTGACTTTTCAAATATTTTTACGTTCCAGTTCTTTACGGTCTTCTTCACCTTTCTCTTTGTGGATATTTTTGACACCGTTGGCACCCTGGTCGGCGTCGCAACGCAAGCGGGTCTCATCGGCAAAAACGGCGAAGTCCCCCGCGTAAAACAGGCGCTTCTTGCTGACGCAATCGGCACTGTCGCGGGCGCTGTACTCGGAACCTCAACCGTAACCAGCTATGTGGAAAGCACCGCAGGCGTCGCCGCAGGCGGGCGCACGGGTCTTACCGCGCTGACCACAGCGATTCTGTTCATAGCGGCCCTTTTCTTCGCGCCGCTCTTCCTCCTGATACCCAGCGCGGCGACGGCGCCTGCCCTTATCGTCGTCGGATTCTTGATGATGCAGGCTGTGGGCGGCATTAACTTCAAGGATCCCACCGAAGGCATTCCGGCGTTCTTCTCTATCGTAATGATGCCCTTTGCCTACAGCATATCCGAAGGCATCGTGTATGGTTTGCTTTCCTATGTTATTCTCAAGACGGCGACGCTTAAATTCAAGGATATATCCGTTGTTACGTGGATACTGTTTGTGATATTTATTCTGAGGTTTTTTATCGGATAGTGAACCTCTTCTTGCTGTTTTTTGAATTTTCCAAAATAGGCTTGTTCGCTGTGGGCGGGGGGCTTGCGACCCTGCCCTTTCTGTTCCACATGGCAGAAAACTATACATGGCTCACGGCGGAAATCATTGGAAACGGACAAGCGCTAGCCCAAGCCGCGCCCGGCGCGATAGGTGTAAATATGGCGGCAAACGCCGGCTTTTACGCCGTCGGCATTCCGGGCGCGCTTGTAGCGGCGGCGGGGCTTGTCTTTCCATCGATCATCGTCATCACGATCATAGCGCGTATGCTTGCTTTCAAAGAGAGCCGGTTGGTGCAAGCTGTTTTTATGGGGCTTAAACCCTGCGCGACAGGCTTGCTCGCGGCGGCCGGTTTCGGCGTCATACGGCTGTCGCTCTTCAACAGCCAGGCTTCCGTCTGGTACGAGATGTTCCGCCTGCGCGAATGCATCCTTTTCGTTGTACTCTTCGTGCTGATTGTCAAACTGAAACTGCACCCGGCCGTCTATATCGGGCTTGCGGGCGCGGCGGGCGTTATTTTGAAGCTGTAATGGCGCAAAAGGCTTTTTCAAAACGCGCCTATAGACAACAGATTTTGAAAATCACCATTAGATTTAATAACGTGAGTTCGACAAAAAAAGAAACGTCTGCCCGATCCGGTATAATGCATAGACCAAACACATAGCATACGGGAAATGGGCGGGGTTTCTAATGGACGAAGATAGTAACAGCAGCTAGTGCGATGTCGATGACTGTTGCAAGTCCCACAGACTGCCATGGAGGGAAAAAGAGTCTTGTTTCCGGCGAGCCGCCTGTCCTTGAGCGAGGCGATGGACATTGTCCTGCTGTTCCAGCTCAACGGCCGCCGCTGTTTCAAATGGTATTGCCGGCGTTACGACATCCGCCTCCATCTGATCGGCCTTTTTCCCGCTCCGGTCAGGTACAACCGGTTCGTGGAACTGACCCGCCGCGCCCTCATCCTCCTGCTCATCTCTACCCAGCTTTTCAGGCGGGGGAAGCCTGCGGGGGTCAGTGTTATCGGCTCCACCCCCCTGAAAGCTCGCCATAACCGGCGCATATACAGCCACAACATGTTCAAAACCTGCGCGACCCGGGTGAAAAGCTCTGCCGGGTGGGTTTACGGGTTCAAATTGCATCTGGCTGCCAATGGCCGTGGGGATGGTATTGGACGTTTGTGCTGTGAAGGGGAAGCTGTTTGAGCGGCTGTATAAACGGGGCGTCTGGTTGACAACCCGGCTGAGGAAGAATATAAAGACTATATTGATGGGCGGGAGACAAGCTGTCGTTGCGGAAGCGGGTGGGATAGAGTCGGCGAATGACGTTCTGAAGAACGTCCGCCAAGTGGAACACAGCCGCCGCCGCCGCCCGGTCAATTTTTTGGTCAACCTAGAGGCGGGACTTATCGAACTCTAGGTTTCTGCCCCCATAAGCCGTCCGGGGCTTCCAAGATGTGAGCGCTTTGCTCTTGATTTGACATTTCATCCTTGACAGCATGATACGGTGTCACTGCGCTGATCCCAGTAATCTCGCCCATCAATTCAAACGAGAAGTTGGCGTAAGCGTCACCCGCTCTATCAATTTCAGACGGCTGGAACTGGCAAAGCCCCTGTTGGGTTCCGGCCGTATATACAGGAGATAGCGGATCAGTGCGGTTTTCTTGACGTCAATTACTTCACGCGCCTTGTCCCTGAAAACCGCGCTTTTCTTGTATGTAAGAAAAGCTTCGTCGATTCTATTTGAGGGGATGGAATAGGAATATCCGCTTATGTGTCTGTGTCTTGTGTTTAATGAGAAAGAGCGAAAAAAAGCGCCGCCTGCTGGATAATTCTGTTGTTGTTTGGGGAGTTTCACCTCAATCTGCGCGTTTCTCGTATAATAGAACCTGCGGCTTGTGAAATAGGGGTTTGACGGCAGTTCGGCGGTTTGCGCGATTAAAGAATGAAAAGGCGGAATTTCTGAAAACCCGTTGTATATCAAAAAGCTTGTCTTGACAAAAGTTAAAAATACGCCATACTTTGCATGAAATAAAAACACTTATAAATGATGCTGTTTCAAAACCAACCCGAATGTAGTTCTCGTTGGTTTTGAAACTGACTCAATAGACGTTTTTCAGGTTCCGGCATTTTGGGAAATCCTCAAATGCGCGGAAAAAGGAGCAAAAAGTGAAAAAGAACGCGGAAAACAGGAGCGTGATCCCGGCGATGATACCGGTACCCGCAGGCGCCTTTCTCATGGGCGGAACAGTATTTAATTTTGAAAGCCCCATCCGTAAAGTGACAATAAGCAAGCCATTTTTCATCGGGAAGTACGAAGTGACTCAGAGAGAATGGATCGAGGTGATGGGAAACAATCCGAGCCGTTGGGAAGGAGATGATCTGCCGGTGGAAACGGTGTCATGGTATGACGCGGTAGAGTACTGCAATGAGCGGAGCGTCAAGGAAAATTTGACGCCGGTGTATACGATAAACGGGTCGCAGGTAAAGTGGAATAAGATTGCAAACGGGTACCGGCTGCCGACCGAAGCGGAGTGGGAATATGCGGCGCGGAGCGGGGGAAGGTATTCCTATGAATATGCGGGGAGCGATGATGTGGAGAGCGTTGCGTGGCATGTCGACAACAGCGGGAGCAAGACGCATCCTGTGGGAATGAAGCTGCCTAACGCACTTGAGTTATACGACATGAGCGGGAATGTATGGGAATGGTCATGGGATTATTACGGTCTGTATGACGACGATTCGCCTATAGATCCCATGGGACCCTCTTCAGGCGGGGATCACTCCCTACGGGGCGGTTGTATGATTCTTTCCACGGATCATGTGCGGGTCGCCCACCGGGGGCGCAACACTCCGGTTGCCCGCGACTTTTACAACGGTATCCGTGTGGCGCGTTCATGCTGATCGCTCTCTTACAGAGCGGGGCTGTTGACCGGAATGGAAGTCCGCGGATAAAAAGCCCGCTCTTGAAATCGCCGGCAATTTTATTCGCAGTGGGGTCTCATACCGCGCCCTAAAGGGCGACCCCTTGGAGCGGTTGGAATTGGCGATGCCAACAAAATGGCGGCAGGCTGGTTTGCATAGCAAACCTTCACAGGTACATAATTTCCTTACAGTCGAACCGAAGGGTCGCAAATCGAAGGTTCGCCGAACCTCGCAAGTGATGCAACGCGTACAAGACGCCCCGCCCTTCAGGATGAGGAGGTTCATTGAGTTGCCGGTCGCGGCGCAACGCCGTTCGCCATAACCGCATGAATGCCGCCCCTTATGTTCTTCGTGTGGATGCAATCGCTTTTCTCAACAGATCGATAGGGATAATCGAAACTGCGAACAGAAGCGCAATCCGCCATTGCGTCAGTGAAAGCCCAAAACAGTGAAAGACCTGCCCGCCAGCATATACCAGCGCGGTCTGTACCAGTACAATAATGGACAAGACTCGCAGAAAACCCTTGTTGCCGCTTATATTGTCAAACAAGTTGAGTTTTTCAGTCCTCGCGTTGAAAGCGTTAAATACGGCGGTAAAAACGAAAAACGCGAAATAGCCGGTGTGAAGCGTATCATTGCCGGACAGGGCGGAAAAACGATCCGTCACAAAGCCGGCGAACAGGAACACGAGGCTGATCGCAAATGTCCACAATCCGCCTGTGAGGATGGAACTCCACATAGAGGGGCTGACTATGGGTTCGTCTCTGCGTTTTGGCGGCTCCTTCATAAACCGCTTGAGCGCCGGCTCCCCTCCGAACGCGAGGGCCGCGAGCGTATCCATAACCAGATTCACCCACAGTATCTGGATGATAGACAGCGGGTTATCCTGCCCGAAAAGGGGCGCGGCAAAATTTATCAGAACCGCCGCTACGTTGATCGTCAGTTGGAAAACGATGAATTTACGGATGCTGTTAAAAATAGTCCGTCCATACAAAATGGCCTTGTCAATGGAATTGAAATTGTCATCCAGAATGACAATCTCGCTCGCTTCCTTGGCGACTTCGGTGCCGCCGCCCATAGCAAACCCGACATCCGCCTTCTTGAGCGCGGGGGAATCGTTTACGCCGTCTCCGGTCATTCCGACAACATAATTGAGTTCCTGCGCGATCTTGACCAAACGGCTTTTATCGGACGGCAACGCCCGCGCCACGACTCTAATGGACGTGATGTTCGCTTTCACCTCTTCATCAGAAAGCGCGGCAAGTTCATCTGATGTAAGCACAATATCGCTTTCGTTGTTCAACAAACCGGCTTCCTTTGCTATAGCGACCGCCGTTTCTTTTCTATCGCCGGTTATCATAACCACCTGCACCCCGGCGTGCTGCACTTCCGCAATTGCGGTTATAGATTCGGGACGCACTTCGTCGCGGATGCCGATGATCCCGGCAAGCGTCCATCTGCGGCTTGCGGGGAGCATGTCGTCAATCGAACCGTTGGGGTTGACGATCTTCCCTTCGCAAACCGCAAGCGCGATGACCCGTATGGAACGGGCCGCGAGCATGTCGATCTTTTGATTTAACGCGGCGAAAGCGGAAAATCCCGCTTTATTCCCGTCTTTGTCAAGGTAATAATCGCATCTGTCCAAAATTTTTTCCGGCGCTCCCTTTATCAGGGTAAGGGGACTGCCAAGCGCCCCGCTCAAAGCTTCGCCTTCAATCGTAGTCGCTGAAAATTTATTCTGGCTGTTGAAAGGGATTTTTTCCAGCGCGACGACGCCTTTTCCGCTTGAGGAAGAACCGTCCTCCGCCGCAAAGGTTAAAAGCGCCCGCTCCGTGCCATTGCCGCCTATGGCCTTGCGCGATCTTTCTCCAGATAAAACCGCGTCCGTATTGTGAAAAAGCGAAAAGGAAAGGTATTTTTTTAACCCGTCCGGAGTCTCACGGAAGCTTTTATAATCGTTTCCCGCGCCATCCGCAAAACTGACCACTTCAAGTTTTCCTTTGGTAATCGTTCCGGTTTTATCGCTAAAAAGAACATTGAGGCTGCCGGCGGTTTCTATGCCGGCGATTTTTCTGACCAGCACATTGTCTTTGAGCATCTTGCCCATGTTCAGAGCGGAAACAATGGCTATCATAAGGGGCAGTCCTTCGGGAACCGCCATGACGATAATGATGACCGCAAGCATGAACGCATGGATCAGGTCGTTTAAGAGATGAGTCCAATTCGAGGCGTACACAACGATCTCGCTCACGTTAAAATGATTGGCAATCACAATGCGTTGAAACAGCAGGGCAATCGCTATGACAACCCCGCCGATATAGCCGAATTTGCTGACGCCGTTTGCAAGGGCGCTCAACTTGACTTTCAAGGGCGTATCGCGTTCGTTTTCCGACTGCAATTCTTTGGCGATTTCACCGTACACCGATTTATCGCCGACCATGGTTACCCGCAACACGGCGTTGCCGGAAACCACCACCGCGCCCCTCCACACTTTGTGGGGGTTGAGGAAATTGACTGCGGCTTCTTCGTCTTTGTAATCGCATGGAGCCGCCGTTTTAGCGGCTTCTTTTGATTCGCCATTCAGAACGGACTGGTCTACTTTAATCCCCCCTTCTATCAGGACGCCGTCCGCCGGAATTTTATCGCCGCTTTGCAGCAAAACCGCGTCTCCCGCGACAATATCGTCAATCGGCAATTCCCGAATCTCTCCGTCGCGGTACACCTTGCATTGAATCTTTGACGCCTCTTCCTGCAATTTTCTGAAGGCGTTCTCGTTGCGGTGCTCGGACAGTGTGGACACAAAGGTCGCCAAAAGAATGGCGGCCGCAATGCCAACCGGCTCATACCACGCCATTTTTTCCGGCGCCCATCCAAGATAAGACGCGACAACCAGCGCCATATTGACAACAAGGGCGGCGCACAAAATTTTTATCATTGGATCCCCAAAATTCTTGCGCAATTTAGTCCAAAAATGTTCCGATTCATGCTCCGTAAGCCGGTTGTCGCCAAATTTTTCTTTGGAAGCCTGAACTTCCGCGCTTGTCAACCCGACGCCGACGGAACCGTTTTCAGCGCCGGTTTGTCTTTCAATGTCTGCCATAGATCGTCACCTCTCATTTTTTGAACCGCTCCAAAACGCGCTCCAGGGCGGCGGTTTTTGGAACAAGCTCATTATATAATATAGTAGAAAAGAGTAAAAAAATCAATCTTTACGCCGGGGGTTTCCCGCGTTGGAAAAACCCATAGCATCGGACTGCTCAAGCCCTCGCATATCAAGCGCGACGGCAGTCTCAAGCGCGAGTTGAATCATGCGCTCAATCGCCACGCCCACAAGAAAAATCAACTTGTTTGCGCCGTTTTTTCCGGCGCGCGCTTTGTAAGCCATTTCCGCGTCCTCCCATATTTCGAAAAACCGGGGCATGAAACCGAGCATCAGCGTAACGCCCAGGGTAAAACGGGAAATAAGGCGGGCAAGCGCCGGAATGGGAGGGCGGAGGCTGTCGAGGGATGCCTTGAGTTCTGGCATGGTGGTGACGGAAAAAAACAGGGCGCACCCCGCAAACGCGGCGAGGAGTCCCAGGGCGAAGCCAAGCCCTTCACGGAAGCCCGCCGCAGTGAACCCAAGCGGCTCCCAGGAAACCGAGCGGAAGACAATCATCGTCATCGCCATAAACACAATGAAACCAGACCCGCGATACAGGGATCGAAGGGGAATGGCCGCCGCAAAAGAAGCGGCGACTATGAAGGCGCATGAGAAAACGGCGCCGAACGGAAAAAAAACAAAAGCCGCCGCCGAAATCACGAGCAGGCACAGCAGTTTGACGCAGGCCGGCAGCCGGTGGAGAAAAGAATTTCCCGCCTTGTAAGCGTATGGCGTCAATCCAGCCATGTACAATCTGCGGCGCATGTGTAAGATTTGCGGGGATCGCGGACGCCGTACGACGGAACAAGCCGGCCAAGCGTCTCGTCCGGCCTGCCTTGATCCCGAATTTCACCCTTGTCAAGAACAACAAGCCTGTCCGCATAGGCGAGCGCCTTCTCCAGTTCATGCGTCAAAATGACCAGCGTTTTTCCTTCGCTTTTCATGCGTTTGATACTTTCAAGCGTCTGTACAACGCCTTGGCAATCAAGATTCGCAAACGGCTCATCCATGATAATGGCGGAACAGCCCATAGCCAGAATGCCCGCGACCGCGAGCCGCCGCTTTTCCCCGCCGGAAAGCCGTCTGGGAGGGTAATCCCGCTTCCCGGTCAAGCCCATAGCGGACAAGGCGGCTCGCACCCGCTCCTCAACCTCGCCTTTCGGCAAACGCAGGTTTTTCGGACCAAAGGCGACGTCTTCCGCGACTGTTTCCCCGACAATCTGGCTGTCCGCGTCCTGAAAGACCATGCCCACCGACGAGCGCAGATCACGCGCCTTGTCAAGCGGCGTCCCCCGGAAAAACACCTCCCCGCTTGACGGCTCGAAAAGCCCGCAGGCTATGCGCATGAGCAACGTCTTGCCCGATCCGTTGGAACCCGTGATAAAAAGACATTCCCCCTCCTGAATGTCAAGCGTGATATTGGAGAGCGCCGCATTTCCATTGGGGAAAACGTGCGAAATGGTGCGCAGTGAAAAGAGCGGCGCGCACGGTGACGCACGAAGCGACTCGCTCATTCAATATCCCTTGATCTTCTTGCCGAACAGCATGTTCTGGTAGCAGCGGAGGCAGCCCGGAAACATGCCGCCTTCGCTTTCGTGAAGCGCTTTTCTGAAACGGTTCGCCCTG
>JAISCC010000029.1 GCA_031265845.1 Treponema sp. | reverse complement strand
CTCGGTAATAACAACCGCCCGGTCGCTGTCGGCCAGAATGCCCGCGGTAACAACAACCGCGTCCAGGCTTCCGCCGTCCCGGGCGATTTTCCGGGAAACCGCCGCCGCCATCGGTTCATCGGTAACGTCAAGCTCCACCATTTTGAACCCGGCAAACCGCCCCGCGGCTTCCAGAACGCCCTCAGACGGTTTGTTCCGGTAACCGGCGTACACCGTATGGCCTTTTTCCGCCAT
The DNA here is from genome assembly GCA_031265845.1 of Treponema sp. Lineage (GTDB taxonomy): Bacteria > Spirochaetota > Spirochaetia > Treponematales > Breznakiellaceae > JAIRKH01. The sequence goes on along the minus strand of JAISCC010000029.1, from coordinate 18,372 downwards.
GAGGCGGGACAACACAAGCCCCAACCCCTGATTAACTCCGGCGACAAGAACACGCATATATCGCTCCTTTTCCCATAATTATAGTATCGGACATAAAAATCAGGGCGGCTTATCAATTATCGCTTAAACTGCCCAAATATTGACAATATTTGTTGACAATATATCATAATATTATAGTATGTCATTATGAACCAGCTCCAGCATGAAAACAAACAGCTTGAACACACCTTTCCGTTTCTGGCATGGAAAAACACGGAAGTCAATTTCCCTCCTCATTGGCACGCCTGTTTTGAAATAATCTACATGCGCCGGGGGCATACGTATGTCTCCGTAGATGACACGGTATATCAAGCTCAGTCCGGGGATCTTATCATGGTAAACGCCGATGCGGTTCATGGCTACTTTGATCAAAGTCCGAATGTCTCTTTTCATGGGTTTCAGTTTGGGATTACGTTTTTTGGCGACGATTTTATACGGTTGCGCGACCTCATTTTTAACGTTCCCGTGCTGTCCGCCAAAAATATGCCCGACGCCTTGTCCCTGCGCTTGCACACCCTGCTTGATGAAATAGCCTCGGAGTACAGCCGAAAGCAAATCGGCTGGCAGCTTGCCGTAAAATCAAAGCTCTACGAACTGATGCTGATGATACTGCGGGAACAATCAAAGATCATCCCCCATGAAACCATACAGGCGCTGTCATCCGGGTCAGGCCGCATCCTCTCTTTCATATTCAAAAATTGCAGTGACGAATCCCTTACCCTTGAGGACGCCGCAAATGCCTTCAATTTAAATAAATGCTACTTTTCGCGGTTTTTCAAAAAGCATATCGGGCAGTCATTTCACGCATACCTCACCAAAACACGGGTGGATTTTGCGAAGCGCTATCTCATCGAATCAAAGACGCCGATCACCGGCATTGCCTTTAACGCCGGGTTTGGAAGCCTTCAAACCTTTAACAGGGTGTTTAAGCTCCTCACCGGACGGACGCCCGGTGAATACCGCCGGGAAAACAGCGCGCGCTTTTCCCCCTTTGTGTCTTCCCAATTTTATGTGGGAAAAACAGCCGCAAAAAAATAAGATGAAAAGTTAATATTTGGGTAATCACAGCATACTTTGATAAGCGGGCTATTTTGAAGCCCCGCATACTACTACTATGCGTTTATACGTTGATACGGGAGGTTTTCAGAATGGACTTCGGACTGGTTTTGGAAAAGCCCCGTCAAGCTATTTTTATTTGGAGGAAGAGTTATGAAAAAGAAATTTGGTTTTCTGTGGACTTCAGTCGCGCTGTTGTCGCTTTTGTTATCCTTCGCCGGATGCGCCAAGAAAGAGGCGGCGGAGGCGGCTTCCGCAACGGGAGGGAAAACCGTCATTAAGTACTGGTACCCTTGGGGCGGGGATTCCGAGGTCTGGGACAAGTGGCGGATGGCGGAGTTTGAAAAACAATACCCTGAATACGTGATCGAGGCCACCTATGTGCCCGAAGGCGCAGGGGTTCGCAACGGGAAGCTGATGGCCGCCATCAACTCAGGGGACGTGCCGGATATTGTGGTTTCCGACGCGCCTACCCAGAGTTACGCGCTGGCCACCCAGGGCGCTTTTGAGCCTATTGACGACGCGCTTAAAGAGATAGGCTTTGAGCCAAGCCGCGCGAATCAGGGACTCCTTCCCTACATGAAGTGGGATGGAGTCACCTATATCTATCCGCAAAACACGGATGTTACGCTTCTCTTTTACCGCGCCGATCTTTTCAGGGAAGCGGGGCTGGACCCAGCCAACCCGCCCAGAACTATTGAAGAGCTTGACGCTTACGCGGAGAAGCTGACGGTTCGCAATGGCCAGGATGTCGCCCGCTACGGCTTTATCCCCTGGCTGGACGCCGGCGCCGATCCTTCAACATGGACGTTCCAGTTCAACGCGGATGTGTATGACGAAGGCGCCAACACGGTGACGCTGGCGAATCCTCAGGTGGCGAAGGTCTATGAATGGCAGCGGGAGTACGCGCAAAAGGCCGACCCGGAGCGGATGCGCTCGTTCACTTCGGCGCTAGGAGCGGCTTTCTCGCCGGATCACGCTTTTATGCAGGGCAGGGTCGCCATGACCGCTATCGGCAACTGGTTCTGCGAGGCCTTGAGGCAGTACGCGCCGGACATTGAGTACGCGGTGGCCCCTCTGCCGGTGGCAGACCCGGCCATATACGGAAGCTGCGCCCTGGCGGGCAATGTGTTTTTTGTTCCCAAAGGCGCGAAAAATATCGTTGGCGCCGTACTTTTCGCCAATTTCTGCCAAAGCGCGGCGATTGTGGAAGACAACAACCGGGTGTGGCGTTCCCTGGGGATATACCGGGACAGCGTTGAAGGGCTTTCGCTCTACAAGGCGGGAGACCCTGTTCTCAAGGTGTGCATCGACATAACCTTTAATCCCAATTCAAAGGTCTGGGCGCTTTCGCCGGTTACCGCGGAAATGGATGACAAGCTCCGTTCCTTTACCGATGTGGCGATTTATTCCCAGACCGATATTATGAGCGGTCTTACAGATATTCAGGCTTCCCTGCAAACGCAGGTAGATCGTATGCTGAGATAAGGAGGCGTTATGTCAGGCGTTATCGAAACTAATACGCTTACCCAGGTAGGTTTTATTGTCAGAGATGTGGAAAAAACCAAGGCCGTCTGGGCGGAATTTCTTGGCGTGAGCGCTCCCCACACAGTGGATGGCGGCCGGTTTGAGGTTACCCAAACGCAGGTGGAAGGAAAACCCGCGCCCCGGGCGAACTGCCTCATGGCGTTTTTCGATGTGGGCGGCAATGTGCAGATTGAATTGATCCAGCCCAACGGCGAGAAAAGCGTGTGGCAGGATTTTCTTGACCAGCGCGGCGAGGGCATTCACCATATCGCGTTCCACACCCAGGGCATGGACGGCAAGATCGCCGCGTGTGAACGGTTCGGCATGACATGCGTCCAGCGCGGCAAATACGGAGATGGCGGCGGGGAGTACGCTTACCTGGCGGCGGATGAAACACTCAAGTGCCTCATTGAGTTGCTTGAAAATTACCGGTGAGTATTGAAATGGTTCCAAAACGCGGGTTTTGGAACCATTTTCCTAAAGAAACGCTGATTGGCGTCACGTTGACCAGCGTTTCCCTAAAAAACAGGAAGGGAATTATGACAAATAAAAAACGCCCCTGGTGGAAGGGGAGCAGGGAAACGCCAAGCCCTGTTGAATTTGGCTGTTTGTGCGCGATTTTGGGAATCCTGGTTGTCGTATACGGCGCGCCTTTTCTATGGCTCATCGCCAGCAGCCTGAAAACCAGTACGGAATTGTTCGCGGTTCCGACTGTTTGGGTTCCAAAAATTCCCCAATGGCGGAATTATGTCCTTTCCATCACGGCGTTTCCTTTTCTGCTGTATCTGAGGAACACTTTGCTCATCGTGGTTTGCAATATCGCCGGTTCGGTGTTTTCCGCGACCCTTGCCGGATACGGTTTTGCCAAGATCAAATGGAAGGGACGGAACGTGGTTTTCATTATCGTGCTTATGACGATGATGCTCCCATTCCAGGTGACCATGATCCCATTGTTCATGGTGTTTCAGCGGCTCAGATGGATCGGCGCGTTTTACCCGTTAACCGTAACCCCTTTTTTTGGCAACGCTTTTTTTATATTTTTGATGCGGCAGTTTTTCCACACTATTCCCGGCGCGCTCTCCGAAGCGGCGATCATTGACGGGGCCGGGGAGTTCCGCATATTTTCCCAGATATGCGTTCCGCTGGTCCGTCCGGCGATCATCACGGTGGCGATTTTCGCCTTCCTCAATTCCTGGAACGATTTTATGGGGCCGTTGCTTTTCCTGACAAAGGACAGGCTTTACACCCTGTCTATCGGGATTCAGCAAATTATGAGCATCAACGATCCCCGATGGAATCTGCTCATGGCGATGGGTGTCATGATGACCCTGCCAGTGCTTGTCATCTTTTTCATGTTGCAGAAATATTTTATTCAGGGCATTTCCTTCGCGGGTATCAAAGGTTAGGAGGTCTATGATGTCAATACGGATACATTCAAAAGGAATTCGCAATCTGCGCAACGGACTCCTCTTTATCTCGCCGTGGATTTTTGGATTTCTGATATTCGCCCTGTATCCCATGCTCCAGGCGCTGTACTATTCCTTCACCGATTTCGCCGGACTGATCCGGCAACCCGTGTGGATAGGGCTGGAAAATTTCAAGACTATGTTCAGGGATGACGCTTTGTTCGTTACGGTGGTCAAAAACACGCTCTTTATGGTTTTTTTCGGCGGATCGCTGATTATGATAATCACTCTTACTATCGCCATCCTGCTGAACCACAAGACTCTGCGGAAAATTTCGGGCTTTCGGGTGATATTTTTTCTGCCTACTCTGGTGCCTTCCATCGTTCTCTGCATTCTCTGGCTTTGGCTCTTCAACGTGGATTCAGGCCTTATTAACAGCGTCCTGAAACTCTTTGGCATCCGGGGTCCAGGCTGGCTGCAAAGCCTCGCCTGGTCAAAGCCCGCGCTGGCCGTCATGCGGCTCTGGTGCGCGGGAAACCTGATCATCATCTTTCTTGGCGGCCTTCAGGATGTTTCTCCGGAACTGTACGAGGCGGTGGAAGTTGACGGCGGCAATTTCTGGCACAAAACGTTTCACGTCACCCTGCCCACGCTGAGGCCCATCATCCTGTTTAATATTATTTCTACGATCAATGGACTTATGCAAATGTTCGTTGAACCCCTGACCATGACCCGCAGCGGGCAGCCTATGGACAAGACCTACACCTACGCGCTCTATATCTACAACAACGCGTTTAAGTACAGCAAGATGGGTTACGCCAGCGCTTTGTCGTGGATCATGCTGATCATCACGCTGGCGCTCACCTTTATCGCGCTGAAATTCGGCGGCTTCTTTGAGGAACGCGTCGATTAATTTCAGCCGATTAATTTCAGTAGAGAAAACAATTAAGCCGGAGCGGCCGGATTTACTTGCAAGTCAGGCCGCTCCGGCTCTGAGAAAGACGCCGCTACAGCGTCCTTCTCATTTTTACCTTTTTACCGGCAATTACAGGTGGATCTGTGTTTTCCGGCAAAAACCAATAATCAAGAAGTTTAGACAATAATTGAGTAGCGCGTTCTATACAGGAGGCATACTATTATTTACGCTTGTCCACAAACCGGTCGATTTTGGATCCCATGTAAGCCGTGCGCCTACGTGCGACGCAAATATCCGCCGGAGGAAGGAAAAAGAACCGGAACATTCTTTTCCGGCAAACCAAAACCTATAGGAGTACAAATAAATTATGTCAATAGGAACCACAAAACTCTGCCATATCGCCATTCTGGTAAAAGACCTTGACAAGGCAATCGCCAACTGGGAGCGGATTTTGGGCGTAAAAGCCGGGGACGCTTTTTATCTGCCCCCGGCGTCGGAGGTTCCCTCGTTCACCAACGGCGAGATGGGGGATTATACGGATTGCAGGCTCGCGGTGATTCAGCTTGAAAACTGCGTAATCGAACTGGCGCAGCCCGGAAAAAACGCAAGCCCATGGAAAGAAAAACTTGACCGGGACGGGGAAGGCGTTCAGCATATCAGTTTTGTCGCGCCGGACAGAAAAAAAGCCCAGGGAGAACTTCAGTCTATCGGCGCCCCAAAGCCCTATCATATCGGCTACTGGCCCGGCGGCACGTATTCTTTTACAAACAGCGTCCCGCAGCTTGGCGTTGAAATCAACATCAAGACCGATGACGACAACACGGCGAAGAAAGAACGCCTGTTGAACGACAGCGGCTTTCACAAACAGGATTTGTAATATGCGCCTGGGAGCCCCGGTTTTTATTAATGAAAAAGATCCTGAAGCGTATGTGATTGAGCATGTTCGAAAGGGCTATCGCGCGGCGTATTGCCCCGACTGGATTAACGCCGACACGGAACCTGAACTGTGCGGGGCGTTCAGGGCCGCGCTTGACAAGCATGATATAGTCCTTGCCGAAGTTGGCGTTTGGAAAAATGTTCTTTCCAAAAATCCGGCGGAGGCAAAGGCGGCGTTTGACTATTCTGTGCGCCGCCTGCAAACGGCGGAAGAACTTAACGCCCGATGCGCGGTAAACATTGTGGGATCATGGTGCGAAACGAACTGGGACGGGCCGCACGAAAAGGGCTATTCACAGGAATTTTTTGACGCCGCGGTCGAGGCGGCGCGCAACGTCATAGACGCGGTCAAGCCCGGAAGAACAAAAATGACGTTCGAAATTATGCCCTGCATGTTTATTGACTGCGCCGCAGAATATTTGCGCTTTATACGCGCTGTGGACAGGCGGGCGGCGGGCGTTCATCTTGATCCAACCAACAGCATTGCAAATCCCCGGCTTCTGTATGACAACGCGGCTTTCTTCCGCAACGAATTTAAAATGTTTGGCGATGCGGTTGTATCGATTCACTTAAAAGACATACATCTTAATCCTGCGGAGTTTACCGTCAACCTTGAAGAAGTTGTCATTGGGAAAGGAGATATTGATTATGTCAACCTGCTCCGCCTTATTGACAAGCTCCCGCCGGACACACCCGGAATGCTTGAGCATCTTGCGACGGAAGCGCTCTATGACGAAGCTGCCGCTTCGATCCGCGCCCTGGCGGACAAGGCCGGCGTCAGATTTAAATAGCATCGCAAAGCGGCCGACGACGTATACGCGCCGGTCGTCTTTATGTGGACGGCTTTCGTTTCCGGCGGAACGCCACCGGCGTTATACGCCGCAACGTAACGCCGTAACAAAGCCCTTATCCGAGCTGGCAAATCGTTGTTGAACCTTCAAGTTCGCAAATCGCAGGTTCGTTGCAACCGGAGCGTTACAGGCTTTGCTGATAGAGTATCCACGCGGCTAAAAGTCCGGCGCTGTCCAGCAGTCCGGTGAGTTGCAATGTGGCGAACAGCAGGAACGCGCCGCCTGTTGCGCCAAGCGCGACCTTTTTTTTCACATTTTTTACAAAACAAAGAGCCAACACAACGGATGCCGCTGCGAAAAAGAGAATGGCCGGAATGAGCCTGACCGTTACATCGCCGGAAATCGCCCAGTCGCAAAACTGCGCGCTATACCGTTGCGCCGCGCTGTTGAGCCGTTGAAAGCGTCCGGTAAGCATAAAAACGCCTAATGTGATGAGCAGAACGCCGCTTATTTTCGGTATCAATGGCAGAATTCCCTTTAATTTCGCCAGCTTTGCGATAAAACTTTGAAAAAACATCGCGCATACTACAAACGGAATCCCAAGACCAAGCGAGTATACGGCAAGGTAACGCATCGCTTTTAGGATTTCGCCGTCGGCGCCCGCAAACAAGAGGATGCTTGCCAATATGGGCCCAATGCAAGGCGTCCAGCCCGCGCCGAACGCCATCCCAACGAGATAACAACCTGCGAGATTCACCGGACGATCAGCGGCATGGAACCGTTTTTCATAATTCAGGAATTTGAAAACGCCAAAAAGCGTGTGCAATCCCATCAAAATTATAATAAGCCCTGCCGCCGCGTTTACGATTCCTCTAAAAAACAGCATCATCCTTGCCAAAAGGATGCTCATAACAATAAAAACCGTGGCGAATCCAAGTACAAAGCATACGGCGCCGACGATGAGGTGATGGTTATACCCGTCTTTATTATTGCGCTTTGATCCGCTTATTCCCCCGATAAAACTGAAATAGAAGGGGACGACGGGAAGCAGGCACGGAGATAGAAATGAGAGCAATCCCGCGCAAAACGTCATAAGTAAAGAAATGGAGCCGGTCATATCCTGCTGTCAGTCGTTCAAAAGCGCGTCAATGGCGGAAAACACGTCCTGGGTGTTCCAGTTTCTGCTGCCGGCGATTGTGGCGATGATGTACCCGTTCCGGTCAATGATAAATGTGGTGGGAATGGCGCTGATTCCATACATATCGCTGATGGGCCCGTCGTCTATACCCACCGGAAAGGTCAATCCCATTTGACGCATGAACGAAGACACGTCTCCCTGGTCTTCCTGCAAGTCTATCGCAAGCATGACGAACGGACGGTTCTTAAACTGTTGGTACAGGTTTTCCATTGAAGGCATCTCCGTCCGGCAGGGTCCGCACCACGTAGCCCAAAAATTAAGAAAAACCACGTTTCCCTTCAAGCCGCTTAATTTTTGCGTTGACCCGTCAAGCATACGCGCCGTAAAATCGCGGATGGGAACAGGCTTTCGGACGGGGATCCTCGCCCGTCTAAACGCATTCGCCACATCCTGCGAGACCGTTTGAGCGCCGCCCATCATGGGAATAAACAAACACATCAAAATCATCCAAAAAATCATTTTTTTCGTCTTTTTCATAAACTCTCCTTGCCGCTGAACGTATGCCGTCAAACTGTTATAATAAGAAAACCTCTGAAAACGCGAATCTGCGATTCGACAGTTTTTAGAGGTTTTCTTGCCCCGGCGCCTCTGGGAATCCAACCGGGATTTCCAAAGGCGCCCCTATACACTATACTCGTTCCCCTCCGCTTAATCAACCCTATGTTGATATTTATAATTTCAATATTTCGCAAAATGGACGCGCAACCTATGAAGAAAAAAACGGTCATAATTAGCATGAAACAAAATATGAGCAAACCGCATAAATCGTATATAACTCATCCGATTCCCCATCCGCTGCCGTTTCAGACCCCGGGCGAGGAGATCGCCAACGCCATTTTGCATGGTTTGGGCGCGGGTCTTTCCATAGCGGGTTTGATCCTGTTGGTTATGAGGGCTCATGGACGCCTCAACGGGGCGGGCGGCGGCGCGACCGCGATTACAGCGTACATCCTGTTTACAGCCGCAATGATCTGCATGTTTCTCGCCTCTACGCTCTACCATGCCATTACCCACGAACGCGCGAAGCGGGTTCTCCGCGTATTGGATCATTCGGCGATCTACCTCCTCATAGCCGGAACCTACACGCCGTTTTGCCTCTTGCCGCTAAAAGGGGCGCTTGGCTGGACTTTCTTCGGCGTGGAATGGGGTTTGGCGTTGTGCGGCATCACGCTTTTCGCCGTGAACAGCAGGTTTTTGAAAAAGGCGGAAGTTTTTGTCTATATTCTCATGGGCTGGGCTATTGTGTTCAGCGCGTTTCGTCTTGTCCGCGAGATTCCGCTTGTCAGCCTCGTCTTTCTGTTTGCCGGCGGCGCCGCGTATACGCTGGGAACGCTTTGGTATGGACAGAAACATCGCCGGGGAGCGCACGTTATATGGCATGTATTTGTCCTTATCGGCGCATGCTGCCACTGGTTTTCGATCTGGTTTATTAGTTGATCCAAACGCGATCCGTGTCCGAGGCACGGGCTTTGGAGGGCTTCACATTTCTCGTCCCTCTGTTTATAATGGCGGTATGCGAACAGTCCCTCCCTATTGCGCGTTAGCAATCATCCTTTTTGTATTCTTGACGACATCCGCCGAAGAAGGCGCCGGGTTGCTTCCCGACAGTCTTGCCAGACCTCAGAAGGGCGAAGCCGCCCGTTATCCAGAAGACATGATCATCGGAGCGTTGGGGAGCGGCGAAGCGCCGGAAGAGGCATATGCTTATGTGAAAGAGACGCTTGGCAGTTTTCTCGGACAGCGACAGGAAGCCGTGGGTGTGAGCGGCGATGTATGGCAGCGTACAAAGGCGTCTATTGATGCGGTTTCCCCGCAGAAATTCCGTCTTGGCGGCGGGAGAGCGGAGACGGACGGCAACACATCGTTCATATTCCGTTTCGTCGGCAGGGAGCGATGGATTGTCGGGGAAATTTACGTTAGGTTTCAAGACGCCGCGCCGGTAGCCACACAAAAAGAAACCGTTGCGCAAGACGATGAAACAGCGGAAACTGGTACGCCGGAGCCTGCCACGCCGCCAGACGAGAATATCGCGCCGGTGGAGATCGAATACACTCAAGCGGGCTGGCGGGTTGATGACATTATACTTGACGATCCCAAACAGATCGGCGAAAGCGGCGCGGTGTATCAGTATGATTTTTCGCCATACGAGCGATTCTTTTGATTTTTAGAGCCTGTTCCAAAACGCCTGGAAAAGATAGAAAAGGCGAGGGAAACCTGATAAGATTGCAGTTGACAAAACTATCAACCAGGGGACCCCCGCCATAAAAACTATAAGCCAAATCATAGGAGGAGCGCAAGCGCTCCTTACCATCTCATTCAACCTTGCCGACTGTTTGGAAGCATACCTATCCGATGAATACAAAACATTTCCGCATATGCTGCGGGTTGTCGAAGAACAGACGCCTGCGCTCACACGGCCCTATGCGGGAACCGGACGGATACCCTATCAGTATACCCCCTTTATCCTGCGTTTTCTGGCTAAAGGGTATTTCGGGATAGAGAAGACCAGCCAGTTGATACAGCGGCTTAAAGGCGAACCGAACCTGCGGCTGTTATGCGGATTTACGGACGTGCCGGGCAAGGCAAGTTTTTCACGGACGCTTGCTTTTTTGTCAGAGCAGGGGATACTTGAGCAAACTCTTGACGGGATAGTGTCCATGGCGCATAAAGACCTGGTGGTATATCATGCAAACCGGGACTCGACGGCGATACCGGCGCGGGAGAAGGTTGTTAAGAAACGGGAAGAAAAGGCGCCAAAACAGGGTAAAAAGCGGGGAAGGCCAGCAAAAAACAGTCCAAAAGTCCCTAAAGAACCCACGGTCATAGAAACACAGGCGAAACAGGAGGCGGAAACATCGCTTGAGGATATGGACTATGAATACCGCACGACAACGCGATATGCCTATTTGCGAGTTAAGAATGAGCGCGAAATTATACGCCACTTGCCTCTGTTGCCTGCAAATCTCCGGTGAGCGAAACTCCGAAAATAACCGTGCGACGGTCATCCCCCGCTTGCACATTTTCGTTTTTTTAAAGAGCGTCAAGAGGGCTTGCGCCGCATACGCGCACGGACTCCAAAGTCACCGGCATAATCCCCGCCCCGACCGCCATGGCTTACACGCTTAAAATCGCCGACTATCCGGCGTCTTTTTCTTCAAGGAACCCCGCGCCATCCCTTTCGGCGCCGTCCTCATTGCGCCGGAACCCGCATCCTGTACCGTCCTCCACGCCTTTCCACCCGTTTTAGGCGCGTCATCCTCCGGCGCTCGAATCGTTCATTCCAGCGCAATGAAACGTCCGCATCCGGTATTGGCAAAATTACGTAGTCAAATTTACCTATTTGATATATCCGTTTAATTTGCTAAAGTAACATTAATCTAAATTCTGGCAATTCCTTAGGAGGGAACATATGAAAAAGGTAAAACAAAGTCTTGCGCTTGTTCTTGCATGCGCTTTGATCGTGGGGGCTTTTGCGGCGTGCAAAAAGTCCAACGAAGCGGCGGCGGGTGGAAGCCAATCGGCGGCTGGCGGCAAGCAGGTTATCAACCTTTGGAGCTTCACGGACGAAGTTCCAAAGATGCTTGATAAGTATAGAGAGCTTCACCCTGATTTTGATCAGAAGTACGAGGTTAAGACGACGATCATCGCCACGACGGATGGCGCGTACCAACCCGCGCTTGACGCGGCGCTTTCCGGTGGCGGCAACGGCGCCCCGGACATCTATGCTGCGGAGGCGGCGTTCGTATTGAAGTACACCCAGGGAGACGCTTCCCAGTTCGCGGCTCCGTATGCGTCTTTGGGCATAGACGTGAGCAAAATGGTGACAGAAGCTGCCATCGCTCAATATACAATTGACATCGGCTCGCGCAACGGCGAGCTTGTCGCGCTCGGATACCAGGCCACAGGCGGCGCATTCATTTACCGCCGGTCCATTGCCCAGGATGTATGGGGAACGGACGATCCGGCGGTGATTAAAACCAAGGTTGGCCCCGGATGGGACGCCTTTTTCGCGGCTGCGGCTGATCTAAAGGCGAAAGGCTACGGCATTGTTTCCGGCGACGGCGACATCTGGCATGCGGTTGAAAACAGTTCGGACCAGGGCTGGATTGTGGACGGCAAGCTCTATATTGATCCGAAACGCGAGGCGTTTATTGACCTTTCAAAACAACTCATGGACAACGGCTACCACAATGACACGCAGGACTGGCAAGACGCCTGGTTCGCGGACATGAAAGACGCCAATCCCAAAAAAGTGTTGGGCTTCTTCGGTCCCGCGTGGCTTATCAACTACGTTATGGCGGGCAATTCAGGCGGCAGCAAACCCGGTGAAGGCACGTACGGCGATTGGGCGGTCTGCGAACCTCCGGTTGGCTTCTTCTGGGGCGGCACGTGGATACTTGGCAACAAGGACAGCAAGGTGAAAGACATTGTAGGCGACATAATCAAATGGATTACGCTTGACTACTCTGAAACCGGGCTCCAGTATTTCTGGGCTAACGGTACGTTGAACGGACCCGACGGCACCAAGGATACGGTCGGTTCGGGCGCCGTTATGAGCAAATCCAACGGTACGCTCGACTTCCTCGGCGGCCAGAACATGTTTGACGTATTCGTGCCTGCGGGACAGTTCGCCAACGGCAAAAACCTCACCCAGTACGATGAATCGATCAACATCTACTGGCGAGGACAGGTTCGTGAATACACTGCGGGCAACAAATCGCGAGACCAGGCTATCACGGACTTCAAACAGCAAGTGGCGGATAACCTTGACATACGGTAGCCCCGTATTTTCACATGGTTGAAATTCGTAAAATCTTGGCTTCGTAAGACGGGGGATAATTCCCCGTCTTTGTCGCCGGAGGCAGGGCGTCCGGCGGACGGGCCGGGAAGCGGGCGTTGCGTCCGTTCCAATATGCGGCCCATTATTTTTAGGAGAGGTGGCGCTTATGCAGCGTACAAGCGTTAACTATTCGAAGTACGGGTATATTTTTTGTATACCATTTGTACTTGCGTTTCTTGTTTTTTCATTGTATCCGATATTGTATACCGCAGTCATCGGGTTCACCGATTTAAGGGGCTTGGGGGGGGGGGGGGGATTCCATATCCTTCTGCCCGATCCCTTAGAGAACTTCAAGCTCATACTGAAAAATCCATCGTTCATTACATCCCTGCAAAATACGGCGCTGATTTGGATAATTAATTTCATTCCACAGATAGCGCTGGCGTTGCTCCTCACCGCGTGGTTCACCAATTCGCGGCTCAAAGTAAGGGGACAGGGCGCTTTCAAGGTGTTGCTGTACATGCCGAACATCATCACTGCGGCGACCATAGCGATATTGTTTAATTCCCTGTTCAACTATCCGCTGAGTCCGGTCAACTATCTTGCCGTGAAGTTGGGGTTTGTGAGCGCTCCGGTCAATTTCCTGCTTCAAAAATGGACGGCGCGAGGCATTGTGTCGTTCATTCAATTCTGGATGTGGTATGGCAACACGATGATAGTGCTTATAGCCGGGGTGCTGGGCATAAGCCCCGCGATATTCGAAGCCGCGGCGATTGACGGCGCGACGAATGTCCAGACCTTTTTCCGCATAACGTTGCCCAGCTTGAGAACCATACTGCTCTATACCCTTATTACCAGCATGATCGGCGGCTTGCAGATATTTGACATTCCGAAACTGTTCCTCAACGGCGGGCCAGACAACGCCACGCTTACGACAAGCGTATTCATTTACAATCAGGCGTTCAGCGGAAGCTACCTGTACAACAGAGCCGCGGCCGCAAGTTTGGTTATGTTCGGCGTCATAGCCGTGCTGTCCGCAATGCTGTTCTATATTATGCGCGACAGGGACGCGGAGAAATTGAAGAAGGAAAAGAAAGCCTTGTTGAAGGCGGCAGGGAGGCGGGCTGTATGATTCGTACCTATGACGTATCCCGTACCGTAACCAAAACGGTCATTTACATTGTCTGTATTTTTCTGTCGGCGTTAAGCGTCCTGCCGTTCTGGATCATGTTTATGAACGCGACGCGCAGCACCTATGAAATCCAGCAGAGCGCGATTTCGCTCTTGCCGTCAAAGTATTTTTTCAGCAACTGGAGCGTATTGCTCGGCAAGAGTTTTAATCCGCTCGTCGGTTTCCTGAACTCGCTCCTCATTTCCACAGGCGCGACCCTCTGCGCGGTGTACTTTTCATCGCTGACCGCGTACGCCCTGGTAGCCTATGAGTGGAAAGGGCGGCAAGCCTTCTTCACGTTCATCATGTGCGTCCTTATGATTCCCGCCCAAGTCGCGGGCATCGGCTTCTACCAGTTTATGTACCGCATTCATTGGACGAACAGCTTTTTGCCGCTCATACTGCCCGCGATAGCCGCGCCGGCGATGGTGTTTTTTATGCGCCAGTACCTTCTCGCGTCGCTGTCGCTTGAAATCATAGACGCGGCGCGTATAGACGGTTCCGGCGAATTCGGGACATTCAACAGGATCATCCTGCCCATTATGAAGCCCGCTATAGCGACGCAGGCGATCTTCTCGTTTGTCGGCAGTTGGAACAACCTGTTTACCCCGCTCATCCTGCTCACCGATAAAAACCATTACACCATGCCAATAATGGTGAGCCTGTTGCGCGGCGACATATACAAAACCGAATACGGATCAGTATACTTGGGGCTCTCGCTTACAACCTTGCCTCTATTCATCATATACTTCCTGCTTTCACGGTATATAATAGCCGGCGTGGCGCTTGGCGGCGTGAAAGAATAACCCGCCCGCAGAGCGCCCGCGAAGCGGGTTTAATAAGCGAGCGGCGCGAGCGGCGCGGAAGGGCGGTTCCAAAATCATTTTGGAACCGCTTTACTTATAAGCGCCGGCGGACAGCTTTTCCGTTTCATCTGGCAGAGTGTCTGGCAATGACTACACCCTCAAGACAAAAAGATCAAGCAGCCTCCCCTTGGAGAGCGCCCTGTTTTATGCGTATTTCTTGACAAAGCGGCGTTTTAGCTGGAACAAGCCCGCGCATAAACCGGTTGATTAACAGCAAGAAAAATACTATCATGATTGCGTTATGGACGTAAACAAAATAGTGTGCGCGGATTGCAGGGAAACGCTCGCTTCTTTTCCGCCGGATTCCGTTGATTTGGTGATAACAAGCCCGCCATATTTTCAACAGCGGGAATATGGCGGCGGCGGGATCGGCAATGAAAAGACCGTTGAAGACTATATCAATAACATCGTGGGCATTTTTCGCCAATGCGTCCGCGTCATAAAAAAAACCGGTTCAATTGTTTTTAATATTGGAGATAAATATCTTGACGGAAATTTATTGTTGGCGCCATACCGGTTCGCCTTGCAGGTTCAAAAAGAAAATTTGGCGAAACTTATAAATGAGCTGACATGGGTGAAAATAAATCCGACCCCCAAACAAGACCCCAGAAAACTTATTCCCGCAACGGAGCCGTTTTTTATTTTTGTCAAATCAAACGACTACTTCTTTAACAAAGACGCTTTTCTTGAATACCGTGATATATGTTTTAACGGGAAGAAAAAAACAAAAGGCAATGACATTGGAAAAAAATATTATGATCTGATAGAACAATCACATCTATCGGAAAAGCAAAAAGAAATGGCGCGAAAAGAATTGGGGGAAGTTATACTGGAAGCGAGACAGGAAAAAATCGAAAGTTTCAGAATGAAAATAAAAGGCGTTCATGCGTTGCCTTATGGCGGGCAGGGAGGCGGACGCTTGACGCAAATTGAGACAAAAGGGTTTACTATTATAAAGATTTATGGCAATTCCATGCGCAAAGACGTGATAGAATCAACGGTTGAAACCATAAAAGAAAATATCCATCCTGCGGTGTATCCTGAATTTATCGTACAGGAATTGATAAAACTTCTAACAAAACAAAATGACATTGTGCTTGATCCGTTTCTCGGTTCCGGCACAACCGCTCTCGCCGCAAAACGTCTTAAAAGAAATTATATCGGGATTGAAATACATCGTGAATACGCTGAATACGCGGAGCGGCGGTTGTATAACGCCGGCCAAGATGCAGAAAACGGGAGTTTTGAATTTTTATTATGAGCGGCGAAACAGATATACTGGAAAACCTGCGCAAGCAGGCGGTTCAACTCTATGAAACGCGCGATAAAGTTTGTTTTCCTTCCAAAATCATTGAAAACATAGATATTCTTGTGCGGGAAATAGATTTGAAGGCGGGTATTCAGCGCGGAGTTTGGATACAAACGTTACGGCTCCATTCTTTAAAAAATATTTTCCAAGATACGCGAACAAAGAGTCCGGGTTTCTGACGCTTGCGACAAGGGAAAAAATCGCGTGGACAGAGACTGAAGGACAAGCTCTCAAAATACGGAAACAAACGGTAAAAACCAGTTTTCTCTATTTAATTGATTCTGTTCAAGATGAAACCGCAGACGCATCCAGGTATTGGAGTGTCTTTTTTATAAACTTCACGCGCTGTCTTTACAACATAAAATAATTTTTGACGAAACGATAGAAACGGCGCGTTACATGAATATTCTTACTATTCATACCATATTTGCCATGATAAAAAAACACTGCCATTCAGCGGTATTAGATTTTAACCACCGCAAAAGACAACTTTGTCTCGAAAGATGAGGAAGATTATATATATAAATTCATTCTAAAAATCAAGAATGACACTGGTCTTGACAGTATCCCAAACGGGATTTATGCCAGCATAAAATAGTACTTGCGTTTCATCGCCGATTACAGGCAATTTATTCATCTTTATACAAAAAATCTCATCGCCGATGCGAATAATACAACGGAAGCGCAGGAATTCCATATCGCCGAATGGAGAAATATTTTAGAAGAACATTCCATTCATTGCCAGCGGTGAGGGACGCGGGGACTATGGAAGCGTTGTCCAGCGTACTGATGAAAGCGAAAACGAACTCTGATTCTGAAGACGCATCACGTTGTACGGTTATGGACGCATTGATTATGCTACTGGTATTCTCGCTTTGGTTGCGCTGCCATCGCTTATCGGAGGAGATTGGCGCCTTCCATCGTCTAACAATGTCCACGCATTCCCTAAAACTGAACTATACGTGGTATTGGTGACACTTGCGAGATCGAGGGAACCGTTGCTGTTCGCTGTCCGCATCAAAGGTTGCCGTCTCTAATCCACCCCGCCCCTTGGGGCGGAAAGCTGGGGGCGCCGGGTATTTGTTCCCCGCCTATATGCGACCGCATACGCAAAGATTTCGAGGAGAAATCTTCAATACCCCGCAACGTGCCGCAGGAATTTTTTATTCGTAGCGGGGTCTCATACCGCCGCAGTTACATAATTTCCTTACAGTCGACCCGAAGGATCGCCGAACCGAAGGATCGCAAACCGAAGGGTCGCCGAACCTCGTACATAATGCACCGCTTACAAGACACCCCGCCTTTCAGGGCGGGGAGGTTCATTCAAACAGTTAAGCCGTTGGCGTTTCCGTTACATCCGCCGACACTTCAAAAGTAATACCCTCAAGATTCCGTTTAAGGTCCGCGCTCGGCAAAAATAACAATTTAACACCCTTGACGTGGCGGGCGTTAAGTTCCTCCGGCGTCGCCGTTCCGTCGCTGGTAACTGAAATACGGAACGTGCCAAACCCTTCAAGGTTCACCGACTGCCCCAGTTTCAGAAAAACCGGCAACACCTCCATCATATTGGAGAGAACGCTCTGCACATCACCCAGGGAAAGTGCCGAACGCCCCTCTATTTCCTTTGCGATGTCCTTCATCCCTACGTTTCCCGACTTTTCCTGTGTTAAATACCATTTCGACTGGTTCCTGTCTTGGGGGTTCGCCCGCTTGATTTTCCGCAACCAAACTGCCATATCTTTCTCCTTAGCTTTATAAGATACCCAATTATAGCGCCGAAAATCAAAACGGTCAAAGGTTTTTTATGAAACAAGGTGGTTTTTAGAAAAAACACACTGCGTTTTTAGGAAATCTCACTGCGTTTTTTATGAAATTTCACTGGCATTTTGATAAAAACGCACTGCATGTTAGTCTTTGCGGAGTTTGTCCCTGCTGTAGGCGATGTTGGCAATTTTCCCGTCAAGGCGCTTAAAGTTTGTGTCTCTCTTCTTTCCGTAAAAACAGGGTCGGCCAAGGTGTTCGCTTTCAACCGCGTCATCAGTTCCGGCAAGAATTTCATCGCATAACGCAATGGCCTCGTCAATGATAATCTTGGGAACCGCCCGCAAACTGTGCCCTCCCCACATCTCCGTAAAACAAGGTTGGAATTGTTTGAAACGGACAAGACTTGCCCGGTACGCCTCAATCGAGGTTGAATGCGGAAGGAACAAAAGCGTGTTGGCATTGCAGGCGTCTCCGGAAAAAACAATGCCGTTACCGCGGTCTAACAAAACGATAGTTCCTGCGGTATGTCCGGGAACGGCGATAACTTCGATAAGCCGCTCCCCCAAATCAAAAACAAAACCGTCATATACCGGGAGAGTTTTCATTGACCTGG
>JAISCC010000123.1 GCA_031265845.1 Treponema sp. | reverse complement strand
TCGGCCAATTGGAACGGGATGTAGTCGTCGACGACGCCGCTCCTGTCGTACACGACGTAGACGGCGGCGCGGCTGACCGGCGGCTTAAGCGGTGTCGGCATGTATTCGCGTCCTTTAGGAAATTAGTTTTTTTGAGCGGGGCTGTCCAAGAGCTTCAAGTGACGGCGCGGCTGTTCCGCGAAACGCGGGCTGGAGAAAATGTCACCGGAACCGGCGGCGGGGACGGAGCGCGGCTGACAGGCAGATCAGCAGCGAAACCGCCTGCGCCCCCATGCCGGCAATAAGACAATAACAGGCGCCGATCATGCCGTACGCTTGTACGAAAGGGCGGACAAGCGCGGTACACACAACCACGCCCGCCATGTTGCAGACAAGCGGCGGAATCCGTTTTTCAAACGCCGTCAATGACGCGTTGAAAAAAGACGCCAATGTCCATATCGTAGAGACTATGAATGTCGGCCTTAATAAATAACAATAGGGAAGTATCTTTTCTCCAAACACCAATGCCAGCGCCCACTCGCCCAAAGCAAGACCAGCCAGTACTAAAAACGCTCCCGCAAGCATGACAATGCCGATGATTTTGGCTATGATTTTCTTCAAGACTCCATACTCTTTTCCATGATAACGCTCAGCTATATGGGGAATCAACACATTCCATACAGAGTTCCCCAAGGTTGTCATCACGGCAATCAATAGGGTGACCGAAGAATAGTACCCTAATTCTTCGGCGGAATACAGTTGATTTACCGTATAGCGAGCGATAAACGCCATGTACGGATAGACCACAGTAATGAGCGCGAGCGGAAAACAAGCGAAAAGAACACGGGGAATATCTTTGAGCGCTACGCTGGAAACAAGGTTTTTATCGCGGATAACAGCGGGAATGTCAAATAACGCCACGACCAGCGCATACGCCGCAGACAAAGCGACAGTCGCGAAAAAGAGGTTTTTGTAATAGAGCGCGACGCAAAAAGCCGCGACAGGAAAAACGCCTTTTAAAATGTAAGACAAATTGATGGCGCCAAAGCGGTCAAAACGTTGCAACGCGCCAAAAAAGACGTCCGTGATGGATTCCAACAGCTTGAAGCAAAGCATGGCGGCGCAACACATAACAGTATATGACGTAAAACCGGTGAAGAACAGCGTGAGGACGCCCAAAAGGAGAGCGGCGAGGCACGTGACAGCCCGCGTCGCGAAGTAAACGCCGTCAGTGTATCTGCGCTGAATATCGCTTAACTGATACCTGATAACGCCGAAATTTGCGATAATGAGAAAGATGTTCGCGAATGAAAAGGATAAAGAATAGACGCCGGCTTCTCTAAAGCCGGCGATACGGACAACCAGGATGCTAATGAGCCATTGAAAGAAAAAATAACAAAAAACTCCGCTTGTGTTTAGAAAAATGTTTTTTTTAAGTATTTGTGTTTCTCCTCCAGCAACGCATACATCGCGCTTTTTGGGGCGCAAAGTGACAAAAAACCTACAAGCGCAACAGATTGCTAGAGCGCCTCGTACGTTTTCCGCAACCCTTCCCGAAAGCTGATCCGCGCCGCAAACCCTGTGTCGGCTTGCAATGACGCGGCGCTAAACGCTTCAAGAGGCAATTCAACGCCCGAAAGCGCCGCGCCAAATGACGCGCCGGGCGCTCCGCTCAATTCAGCGGAAAACTCGTCCAGCAATTCCTCCAAGAAGCGGCGCAACGGCTTTGCGCCTCCTGAACCGACGCTATAGTTCCTGCCCGCGAATCC
The DNA here is from genome assembly GCA_031265845.1 of Treponema sp. GTDB lineage: Bacteria > Spirochaetota > Spirochaetia > Treponematales > Breznakiellaceae > JAIRKH01. The sequence goes on along the minus strand of JAISCC010000123.1, from coordinate 8,805 downwards.
TTTCTCGCCAATATCCGCAAAAGCCCGCGCCGCGTCATCAATATATATAAAATCATACATCTGAGTCCCGGAGGAAAATCGCAAAGGAATGGTTTTCGCTTCCCCATATTTTATTTTCGCTAAATTGGCGGCAATAAACCTTGTTTTTTTATCGCCCGGTCCATACACATTCGTGATGACCGCATTGATAAACTCCACGCCGAGTTCCTGGGCGCGGCTTTTAAGCATAACGGACGCGCAGTATTTGGCGGCGGCATACCCATCCCGCGCCCTTAACGCGGCGCCGTCCTGCCATGACAGCTTCCACACCTCATGTTCCATTATAGATCCGGCGAATATAAACCTTTTGCAGCCTATCTTATAACTATGTTCAAGAGCGTCAAGAGCGACTTTAATTGAATCAACCTGCGCGTTTATATCGCTCGCCGCACTTCCCAAATACCACTTGAAATGATACCAGAGATCCCCCCCCCCCCCCGTAGAGTCATTGCCATCCATCACGTGATGGCCGCGAAATTCGAGTTCTTTTTTCACTGCGGATCCGATAAACCCCCGGCTTCCTGAAACGATTATTTTCATCGCGTTCACGCTCTTTTTCATACGAGCAGCGCCTCTATTCGCTCAAACGGCGGAAGCTCCAAATCTTTCCGGGAAATTATCAGGCGCTCAACGCCGCCTATCTCGTCAATGGGATAGTGGACGCCTATCGTTTTATCGTTCCATAAAAACCCGTTCGGTGCGCTTGAGTCGTATATCCCTTCAGATTTCACCGAAACCAAAGAATCCGTCAAGCGTAGAGAGCCGTTCGCGCATCCAGCGGGCACCAATAAACACACGCCGTTTTCAGCCGACAATCTAAACCCCTCCCATTCCTTGTAGGTGGGCGAGTGAGGGCGCAGGTCTATCACCGCGTTAAAAACCGCCCCTTCCAGTACGCTGAAAAGCCTGATTTGCGGTTTTCTCACTTGCAGCCGGTTTCCGGTGAGCGATCCTTTCGCGCGTTTCAAAAAATAAGTCTCGGTCGGCTGAAAATGTATCCCGCAGGCGGCAAACTCATACATTGAATAGTCCTTTACCAGCCCGCCGCGCTCATCAAAGGCTCCGAAGGATTTGAACAACAGCACGCCTTCTATCTTTGTCTTTTCAAATGCAAACTGTCCCATAGTTACCAATCAAACTCCACATCAATTATTTCCGGACGCCCGCTATTCTCATGCAAATCATTGGAATATTTCACCCCGTACGCGCCCGCTATCGCTTTATAATCGGGAGCGTGATACCCGCTGTCCTCGGTGCTGGCAAAATAGTTGGATGAAAAGTTCCTGTCCTGAAACATCGCTATTTGCCCCAGCCTATGGTTGTTTAACACTACTATGGTTGCCGGTATGTTATGATGGGCTATGTAATTCAATTCCTGAATATTCATCTGCATACACCCGTCGCCCGTAATGCAATACACCGGCTTTCCTGTCGCATGATACGCTCCTATCGCGGCCGGAAACGCAAATCCCATGGCCCCTAGACCAGCGGTAAAGAGGACACGATTTACCCGCGCCCGCTCCCTGAGCTCCAAAGCCCTCGCAAGGAGGGCTTTGGAGCGCCCGCTCCCGCAGGTACACACGGCTTCCTGCGGCAATTTGCCCAAGAAATCCGCGACAGGCCGCGCTATTTTCGACCCCGCCTCATGCTCCCCCGTCAATCGTATGTCTTCACATACGTTCCGCCAGCCCTCAAAATCATTATAACCGGCTTTTTCCGCGCCCAGCCGCGCCAGCAACAACCGCGCGTCGCACACTACATGCCGCTCATTTTCTTTAACGTTTCTCGTCAATTCATCTTCATCTATATCCACCCTCACCAGCCTCGCGTTTGGCGCAAAATCGCGGTTTCCCTCGGCTATCGTGCGGTTTGAAAGCCGCGATCCAAATGTCACCACAACATCGGCGCGATTCGTCATTTCCACAGCGCCACCGCCAGCGGAGCCGCTCGCGAGATTGCCGATAAACCCTTCATAATACGGGCTTTCCGTATACAGGTCTTGCGCGGGCAATGACGTTACAAACGGCGTCTTCGCCGCGTCTATAAACGTCTTGAACTCTTCAACGGCGTTCGCCTGCCGGATTCCGGCGCCCGCTATGACGAGCGGCCTCGCCCCCGCATTAATCGCCGCGACAACCTCCCGCGCCGCCCCTTCTATCACTCCCGCGTCAAAACGGTCATAATACCGCCGCAAGACAGCCGCTTCTTTCGCCTTCTCCACGCCGCGCTCCGTAATTTCCGTCCGCGATATGTCAACCGGTATGTCCAGCAACACAGGTCCTTTCCTGCCGCTCACCGCTATCTGCCACGCCCGCTCCAGTTCATACGGCGCGTCATCAGCCTTCAACACGGTTTTCGCGTATTTTGTTATTGATTTTACGATGGCTATGGTATCTATTTCCTGTACGCCAATCTGCCGGATTTTCGATTCTCCTTTAAACTGGGACGTATGCACCTGCGCGGCAATAAAAATAACGGGAATTGAATCCAACCATGCGTCCGCTATTCCCGACACCGCGTTTGTCGCGCCGGGACCCTGCATTATGAGGCACACCGCCAGTTTCTCCGCAGCCAAACTGTAGCCGCACGCCGCATACGCGGACGCCTGTTCATGGTAATTCAAATGCGCCGCTATTTCCCCCCGCCGCTTGCGAAGCGCTTCCAGGAAGAAACCCAACGTCGATCCGGGGTAGCAAAATACGTCGCATATTCCTTGCCGGATGATGTAATCTACTATATATTCCGATACTGTCATAGCTTTACTCCACTGTATATCATAGCAACATTTTACATTTTATATGTCGCGGGATTTTTACAATTCTTTCTCCGCCGTTTGCAACGCATACGGACATTAGAGAGCTAACATTAACCGATTTAAATGCCAGAATGAGCCTTGCCAAAAACCGCCGCTCCGCACGTTTTGAGAAAACATCATTAAAAAAGAGCGATGATTATAAAAGCGTCCATCTTCAATTTTCAATCAACATGAAAGGAGGATGCGCATGAAAAAAGGGACTGCCGCCGCCGCGCTGGAACGCCTCTCGCTTCCCCGCGTCTCACACCCGCAAACTCGCGCCGCTCTCCGCCTCAAGCCGCTCCCTTATCTCTTCCACCCCGCACCCAGCCTCTATCATCGCCAATAGTTCCACGCTCTGTTTTTTCTGTCCTTCTTCGCGTCCTTCTTCGCGTCCTTCCTCACGCCACACCGCCCTGGCGTCGTCCCAATTCCATTCAGTCAACAACATGTTCATCACCTCCGAGGCGTTCGCCTCCAAAAATTCTCTCAGAATGTCATGCTCCACGCACCACCTCACAGCGTCTCTCATCGCGGACTCCTTCCCGCCGCCCTTCGCCTCGCGCTCCCTCACTTTCGCCACAAACACGCTGTACCCCCGCAACGGCCCGCATCGCCGCGCCATCTCCTCGTTCCGCCCTTCGTTGATGTTGTACACTTTCACCGCCAATTCCAGCGCGGGCGCCTCCGGTTCAGGCAACCCCAATTCTTCGCTCCGCTCGAATGAGTCCGACAACCGCATGACGCTCTCGTCAGGACAGTCCGCGACGCCGTTGTACAACACGATGAACTCGGGGCGGGGCAGGAGAACTTTCTTCGTGCGATACAACGACTTGTTGTCCACGATTTTCTCGTAGACGCGGGCTATATACAGCAACAACCTCACCGCCATATTCGGGTTGATTGTGCTTTGGTGTTCGATCAGAACCACCACCTTCCCCCCTATCTCGAAGGAGAGGTCGTTGATCCGCTCCATGAACAACGCGCTCTCAAGCGTGTTGATCTTTATGGGAATGGACGGATCAAGTTCCACGCCCTCAAGCGCGCCGTACAAGTCCCGCAGGGTGTCAGGGTCGCTGAAAAGCAGGGAGAACACGCTGTCTTTGTACTGTTTGTTTACGCTCATGTGTATTCACAGTATACAGGATTTTTGATGAATTTTCAACGCTCCGCGCCGCCAACGCGCTGTTTGCATACCGTTGGACACCCCACGGAACCAACGCTTGCCGGACTTCCGCCGGATATTCCAGACATTCCGCCCGCTTCCATCCGCAGGAAGTCCAATCCGCTCGTCCAGCCTTATAAACAGCCGTCACGCTCCCAGCGCGTCCTTTTTATAAAACCGCTTTACGATTTCTATAAGTTCTGGACAATGCTCCGCGAGTCCGGGACAATGCTCCGCGAGTCCGGGATAATGCTCCGCGAGTTCGGGAGCATGCTCCGCAAGTCCGGGATAACGCTCCGCAAGTCCGGGATAATGCTCCGCGAGTTCGGGATCACGATCCGCAGGAAGTCCAATCCGCTCGTCCAGCCTTATAACAGCCGACACGCTCCCAGCGCGTCCTTTTTATAAAACCGCTTTGCTATTTCCAGCGCCCGCTCTATCGCCGCGTCCATATCGTAATATTTATAATCCGCCAGGCGCCCCGCCAATACGAGTTGCGGTATCCTGTCAATTCTGTTCCGGTATTTTTCATACAACCGTTTGTTATCGCAGGTTAATATCGGATAATACGGCTCCAGCCCCTCCCCCGCTTGCAAAGGATATTCAATCGCTATTGACGTTACTCCCGGCGCGTACTGGCTCAACAGCTTTTTATACTCCACTATCCTTGTATATCCCTCCGCATTCGGGTACGCGACGCATAAGCCGGACTGAAAACTTTCCATATATTCCGTCCGCCAATCAAACCGCAACGATCTATACGGCAATTTTCCTAATTTATAACCAGCCAACTCATCTATCGCGCCGGTCCAGAGAATCGTCGCGTCGCGCGGCAAGGGCTTGCCGTCCCATAACGCGGCGCCAGCGTCAAAATCTATCTTTAAATGATCAAGCGCGTCCGTATGCAACGCGACATCTATATTCTGATGGCGCAACATGCGCTCAAACACTTTGGCAAACCCTTCTTTAGGCACACGCTGATATTTCACTTTCACCAATTCCGTTCCGTAATTCAGCAGTATCGGCACACGGTTAATGACGGAGGCGTCCAACTGTTCAGGCTCAACGCCCCATTGCTTTGATGTATACGGACGGAAGTCCAATTCAAATAAAAGAGAGGCAAACTCAAGTATATCTTTGTCATTTGAATTATACAATTCGCTGATTGTAACCCTGTCCCGCCCAGGAAACGCTTTTAATAAAATTTCTTTTAATTCCCGCGCCCTGTCTTTGTATAAAACGCCGGATGAGCTTTGCCCCCCCCCCCCCCCGTACAGTGTGTCTATAACGGAAAAGTTAAACGGATAGACAACCGGTTCAACAGGAGCATTCTTAAACGGATGGTTATGGCGCAACGCGCCCGCCAACGGGTCGGCGCTAAAATCCACGCGGCTCGGATTGTCTCTTAAACGCCAATCTCCGAAATCTTTCACACAATCCCACACATCCTCGCTGCCGGTATGAAACAGATGCACCCCATACCGCTGAACCAGAATGCCGTTTTCATCAATCTCGTCAAACATGTTGCCGGCAATATGGGAGCGTCTTTCGATAATCAGCGCTTTTTTATGGCGCTCAGCCATTTTTCTGGCGACAACCGAGCCGACAAAACCACAGCCCACGATCACATAGTTGTATTTTGCAATGTCTATTGTTGCGTTCACTCTTAATCTTCCGCGCTCATCTTAAACCGGGCGACCGCTTCTTGCAAGGAAATGTGAGGACTCCATCCAAGCGCGCTTAGGCGCGCAGCGCTTAGGCGCTTGATCTTCGGCGAGCCCTGATCTTCCGGCCTTTCGGATCCCAGTATTTTTACGGCGATATTTTTCTCCTTAAAAACGTCCCGCACCGTCTGCGCAAACTCTTTCATCGTATACACCAAACCGGAGCCTATGTTGTAGGGCTGCAATGTGTCCCCGGACAATAAAACATAAAACAATCCCGCGACCAAATCCGTAAAATATAAGAATTCCCGTTTCGCCGTTCCGTCCGATTGCATGACAATATCCTCTCCCTTTAACGCCGCAGCCAGGAAATCCGCGAGCGCGGAACCTTTGTCAAGCCTCACGCCGGGTCCAAAAGAATTGGGAAACCGCGCTATCTTCACCGGCAGACCATATTCAATACTATACGCCAAACTCATCGTTTCGCAGATGCGTTTTGATTCGCCGTAAATTGAACGCACCGTCAGCGGGTCTATATACCCGTAATCGTTCTCGCCGACGCCCTCTTCTTTAAGCGGATCGCCGTACACTGCGGCAGATGAAATATATAAAAGCGACGGTTTGGCAGGCGTTCTTCTCGCGTATTCAAAAATATTGCGCAATCCAAAATAAGCGGTGTCAAGCACCTTTGTGGGTATGCCGGTGTAGAAACGGGGACCCGCTATCCCGGCTCCGTGAATGATATAGTCCGCGTCTTTTAATTCATGGGCGGCAATCGGCTCTAAAATATCATGAATATATATTTTCAGATGAGAATCGTCCAAATAACCGGCGTACATGGCTTTCGCTTTTTCAAGATTTCTCGCCATGCAGATTACGGCGCAGTTTAGATTGCGCCCGCGGTTTAATTCAAGCAAGACATACACAAAATACGCCAAAAAACCCGACGTGCCGCCTGTCACCAACACCGTTTTGTCACGGAAAGCCTCCCATTTCCCGTCAAGCCCATAGCCATGAATAACGCTGTGAACGTCCTCGCGTATTATACGGTTCATCGCTCATCCTTTCTCTGCAAAATTAACGCGCTTCTTCCATCGCTTTTCTTGGTTTTAATCTTATTTTCTTTATCACATATTTTCCCAATAATTGACATATTATTACCGTAAACAATATTGAGAACAACCACTTTATTACACCAGGCGTTTTATATCCCTTTATTAAATATAGAACGCCTTCCAACGCCATTATATGAAACCAATACATTACATACGAACACTCTGAAATCCACGCGGTCATTTTTCCAAGCGCTCTCTCAAATCTAACAAACAATCCGGTCAGGAATATTGTCGAAATTATCGCCATCGCATTATATATGATAGAATTTATTATCAGGCTTATGTGTTCATCTATCATCCATTTAACCATTATATGCCAAATGAAAAATACAGCGGCATTTATTGTTTCTATAATCCCCCAAAACGCCCATTTCGGCGTCCAGCCTTCCTTTGTGTACCATCTCTTCTTATACGCATATATTCCCATCAAGAAAGCCATTATATACCCTGCTATACGCGCCTGTTGAAAAAATAACACATAGCCAATATTCACCCATTCTTCAGCAAATTTCACCAATGTTGACAAATAATAAGCGACCGTTGAAATAATCCATACGCTTATTATAATCGTAAATCCAGAGACATCTGATTCTTCCCTTGCCGCAACTCTTTTCGCTATATGCGCATACAAGGCGTAAAATAGAAACAGAAAAAAGAGCGCCCCAAGAAACCAGTAATGCGCCTGTTGGTAAAAAGCGCCCCAAAAATATTTGGTGAAAAATTCCCATGGCGGGACTTCGGGGAAGCCGAAAGCCTTGTATGTCAAATGCGCGAAGAAAGGGGCGACCGTCAAGACGCCCAAAACCCATGGCACCCCAATACGCTTGACCTTGTTTGCCATAAAAGAACGAAATCCGCGCTTTTCAAATGACGGTCGGGCGAAATATCCTGAAAGAAAAAACAGTACGGTCATGGGAAAGCTGTCAAGAAGCATTGCAAGAAGAGTAAACGCTATGCTTTTATCCTCATCCAAAACATACCAGTATAGAGGGGCATATTCCATAAAAGTCATGGAAGCGTGTAAAATGACAACCATCAACACCATGAAAAACCGTAGGGCGTCAAACCCTATCATTCTTTCCCTGTTTTCTTGCATCATGTGTCAATGATGCCCCACAATATTTTTTTGTCAAGCCTTTTTTAATTGTTTTCACAAATTTTTTCGCAAAAATTGCGGCGTAACATTCCGGCTGTTTGCAAACCTCCGGTTTGCGCCCCTGCGGGGCGGCGATGTTTTGGCGGCCCGAATAAGGAAACGCGCGACATTTCCATGGCCGGCAAAATGTGTCTGCCGTGGGAATGGAGCGTTCCCCTGCCTAGCAGGGGCGGAGTCCGAGCCGCCTACTGGCGGCGAAGCGCAAGCAGGCTTGTTAGGCGAAGTTGGTTGGCTTTTAACGAAACCAAGTTACATTTATTTTTTCAGTCATTTCAACTGCTTCAATCTCGTGATGATCCGCAGTAATTAATGAACCTTTGTTTATAATTGTTTCTGCAATTGCTATTGAGTCTGCTATAGATATTTTGTATTTTGCCTTTAGTTGCCCTGCTTTTTTGAATACATCATCTCTTAACTCCGCTATAATTTCAATCGGCATTTTCTTAACAGTTTCCAACATTTTATCTGCTTCCTATTCGTCATAAGCCTTAATTACATCATAATATACTTCGAGTAAATTGATCTTGTTAATAAATACTTTTGTGTTTTCATCATCAATTACATTCCTCAATTATTTTTTACAACTTCTGCTCCCTCTTCTTTACCAAAATATGCAATTAATGCACACGCATCTAGGATAAATATACTCATCCTTCTAGTTCCTTCTCAATTTTCTTTTCCTTCATAAATCCTTCACTGGATAATTTACCATCCGAGAACATCCCAAATGATTTTTCCAGAATTAAATATTTTTCATTATTAATTGGGGATAAAATGATATTACCATTTTCCTCGACCAGTTTGATTTTCTTTGAATGTATATAAGAAATGATGGGTTCAGGTAATATTTCCCTGTCAATTATTATACTTTC